>CAZXBZ010000012.1:0-19256 GCA_964639135.1 uncultured Solibacteraceae bacterium
AATCCTGACCTTAATTACATAGTCCGCCGGCGTCAGGCCATGGATGGACACTTCCCCTTTCTCGTTCGTGACTCCGAAGCCGGACGGTAATGCCCGCCGCTCGCCTCCGGAATAGAATACCTGCAGCGCCGTAACGCTCTGGCCGCTAAAGGGCTTCCCGTTCTCTTCGTCGGCGACCACCGCGCGGATCTCACCGGGCAGCGCCAGGAGCAACCGGACTTCTTCGGCCGGGCCGCCTGGCTCCGCAACCACGGTGACGGCGGAAGTTACGCCCCGGTTCATCGGACCCGCTTCACCGTATCCCTCCTTCTTTGCTTGCACCCGGTAGGCTCCCGGCTCTTCAACCGTAAAGCGGAAACTTCCATCGGCGCCCGTTTGCACGCGCCGCAACACCGCGCTCTCCGAGTATGTCTCTCCCGTGACCACGGAGCCCTTACCGGCGGCGCGGAACAGCAGAACCTCGGCGCCGATCATCGGACTCAGATTGCCGGAATCCAGAACCTTTCCATGAATCTCGACAGACGCCGCCACCGCTGGCGCGCCGATCGCGCCCAGCAGGCAGCAAACAGCCGTCAACGCAACCCGATACGCAAACCGCCAGCACGCCTCACGGCCTCCGGCAGCAAATCCCCGCAATATGCGCCATTGAGGAGGCCGCTTCCATCCGCTCTTTGCATCCATTCGCATAGCGCAAGAAATTTAAGATTAAGGTATTACAATCTCGTCTGACCCATACGCTTATGAGTAATCTATCTTCCTACTTATCATTCAATTCTGGAATAAATAAAACTGGCTTGTCTTTTATCTTCTTTACATATATCGGTACTTGTGAGAACAGACAAATATCCTTACCTTCATATTTTGGAGTCTTGAACCTCCAAGTTTTCGCGGTTTTTTCAAGGAGAGACAGAACTCTGGCGTCTCCATTCCCGTGAGCCCTAACATAGCAAGGAATACCCGATGAGCCGACCAGCACGTCCACCACCATCGGCTCCTTAACGAGCTTCTCCGGGTAGTACCCATTCAGATCCGGCAGCGGCGCGGAGTATGCCCCATTCAGGAGCGTCCGTGGAGCGACGATCACCTTATGAAAAGGGGTTTCACATAGTTCGCAGGCACCGCTGCTACCTTTCCCATTAGTTTCAGGGTATGCAAGTACCGTGAATGCGATGATCATACAACCAACCAACCACCATCGCCCTCCACTCCCCGATGGAGAACCGAAACTCAAGGCGGATCGCTCCATGTGTCTCACCCCTCTTCGCTTCCCGCTTATCCCGCGGCTCCAGTGAATCTCCGCCGACCGGTAGTGCCAGTATGAATGAGGAAACCATCGGGAGCAAGCACTTTCCAGCCGGGAACACATACCCGCCGGGTATTGGCTTCGGCCTCACAAGAACATTGGGAGAATCCCGCCGGGAAAGACTACCCGTCCGAGGAGCTGGGCGGGCACTTCCCCAGCAGTGAGAGCAGCGCACCGTGGACCTGGCAGGGCCAGGCCGGATCTTCGAGAAACATGCCGGGGCAGCAGCCTTCGATGACTTCCATTCCAGCCCGGCGGCAGTGTTCGGCGGCTTCGGGATCGGCGGAACCCTGGCCGATAGCGGAGAAAATCCAGAGCCGGGGGATGCGGGCAAGAATGGCGTCGCTACAGACCTGGGCGGTCTGGCCGCGCGGGGTCATGACGAGGGCCGCCTCCACGGCGGGCTCGATGCTGGTAAGGCGCGGGTAACAGACGGCGTCGTCGATGGAGGCCGCGTTTGGGTTCACGGGAACGACATCGAAACCGCGACGGGAGAATTCATGGAAGGCCCGGCGGGAGAAGGCGCGCGGGTCTCGCGAGACGCCCACAATGGCGACACGCCGGCAGGCGAGGAAGCGTTCGATCTGTTCGCGAGTGGGAGTTTGCATGGCGCGGCCGTGCCAATCCTTCGGCTTCCCCTCAATTATAGGACTCGCCTTGGGGTGGGCCGGCAGACAAGGCTGCGATGATAGAAGGGTGAATGGCGGGGCTAAATTACCGGGCGAGGGACGCGGGACTCTAAGGACAGAGGAAGGGTCCGAATTCTCCGCCGCGCGGTTGAAGGAACTGTGGCCGGAGATCTGGCTGCTGGTAAAGCCGCGGCGGGCGCTGTTAGGGCTGGGTTTTTTGCTGATGGTGGTAAACCGGCTGGCGGGCCTGGTGCTGCCCGCGTCCTCAAAGTTCCTGGTGGACGACATCCTGGTGAAGAAGAACCTCACCTATCTGCCGCTGCTGATCGGCGCGGTGGCGGGGGCGACGCTGCTGCAAGGGGCCACTTCCTTCGCGCTGACGCAATTGCTCTCGAAGGAAGCGCAGCGGCTGATTACCGAAATGCGGCGGCGAGTGCAGGAACACGTGGGGCGGCTGCCGATCCGCTATTACAACGCGAATAAGACGGGCGTTCTGGTTTCACGCATCATGAGCGACGTGGAAGGCATCCGCAACCTGATTGGCACGGGCCTGGTGGAGTTTGTGGGCGGGCTGATGACGGCGCTGATGGCGCTTGCGATCCTTTTCGGCATCAGCTGGCGGATGACGGCGCTCTCGCTGGTGTTTCTGCTGATTTTCAGCGGGCTGCTGGGACGGGCGTTCCGATACATCCGGCCGATTTTCAAGGAGCGGCGCAAGATCTTCGCCGAGGTGAGCGGGAGGCTGACGGAATCACTGAGCGGAGTGCGGGTGGTGAAGGGCTTCCACGCCGAGGATCGCGAAGCCGGGGTGTTTTCGGCCGGAGTACAGCGCATTCAGGACAATATTTTCACGTCGCTGACGGCAATCTCCGCCATGAGCTTCGCCTCCACGGCGATTGTGGGCATTGTGGGCGGAACGGTGATGTATGTAGGCGCGCGCGAGGTGGCAGCGGGCACGATCACACTGGGAGACTTCGTAACCTTCACGGCGTTCATCGCGTTTCTGGTGGCGCCGGTATTCCAGATCGTGGGGATCGGCACGCAACTGACCGAAGCCTTCACGGGCCTGGACCGCACGCGCGAAGTGCTGGCGGAGACGCCCGAGGACGCGGACACGCGGCGCACGGTGGAAATGCCCGCGATTCACGGCCTGGTGGAGTTCGAGGATGTGACATTCAGCTACGAGAAGCCCAGGCGCGTGATCCACGGGGTGAGCTTCACGGCCGAACCGGGCAGCGTGACGGCGTTCGTGGGATCGTCGGGCTCGGGCAAATCGACGCTGATTAACCTGGTGGCGGGTTTCTATGTGCCCGAGAGCGGCGTGATCCGGGTGGACGGGGTAGATCTCACAACGGCACGCCTTGACAGCTACCGGAAGCAGTTGGGCGTGGTGCTGCAGGACAGTTTTCTTTTTGACGGTTCGATCCGGGAGAACATTCTGTTCGCGCACCCGGAGGCGAGCGAGCGGGAGTTTCTGGAGGCGTGCCGGATCGCGCGGGTGGACGAGTTCGCCGATGGCTTCGAGAAGGGCTACGACACGATTGTGGGCGAGCGCGGCGTGAAGCTTTCCGGCGGGCAGAAGCAGCGGGTATCGATTGCACGGGCGATTCTGGCGGATCCGCGCATCCTGATTCTGGACGAAGCGACATCGAGCCTCGATTCGGAGAGCGAAGCGATGATCCAGCGGGGGCTGGACTGGCTGATGCGGGGGCGGACAACGTTTGTAATCGCGCACCGGCTCTCGACCATCCGGCGGGCAAGCCAGATTCTGGTGATCGAGGGCGGGCTGGTGGCGGAGCGCGGCACGCACCAGGAGTTACTAGCGAAGCGCGGCCGCTACCACGAACTCTACACGAGGCAGCACATGCTGGAGGAGAACCTCTTTCTCGCGCCGGGCGAGGGCGGCGTGCCGGAAGAAGCCGCGCGGGACGCCGGCCGCTGAGCCTGGGGCTTACACGCGAGCGGCGTCGATTTCATCGGTATGGCGCTGGCTTGAGATGGTGGCGTTGTTGATAAGCGGCTTTGCCCAGAACCCGATGAAAAACACGTAAGCGAACGAGAAAAAGAGGAAGCACATGCCGGCGCGCAGGCCGAAGTGGTCTCCAATGGCTCCGATGATGACCGGGACGATAGCGCCGCCCAGAATGCCGGTACAGAGGATGCCGGTGAAGGAACCATGATGCTCCGTCACGGAATTGAGCGCGAGAGAAATGATGACGGACCACATGACACTCGCGAAGAAGCCCACCATGGGAAGCGCCCAGCGGGCGACGGCGGCGGGTCCAAAGAGCCCGGCCGCGAGCGAGACCATCGCGCCGATACAAAAAGCGATCAGCACCTTGCGGCTATCGAAGAGCTTGAGGGCGGCGAGACCCAGCAGACAGCCGACGCTCATCAGAACCCAGAATTGCGAAACGGCATCGGCGCCCGCTCCGGCGGGGTCGAAGCCATGATAGGTGGCGAGGAACTGGGAGATCCAGTTCGAGGTTCCCTGCTCCGAACCAACGTAGAAGAAAATCCCCATGAAGTAGGCCCAAACCATCGGACGCTTGAGCAATCCGACGTGGGTGGCGAATGAGCCGATCTTTTCATCTTCCTTGAGCTCGACTTTGGGGAAGCGGGTTACGGCCACGACCAGAAGCATCAGGAGGCAACTGGCGGCAAAAATCCAATAGATGGAGACCCAGGGGAGTTGTTCGGGCACGAGCGAGAAGAGCAGGAGGCGGAGAGGGTCGTGGCCAGCGGCGGGGTCGGCCGCGTACTTATAAATCTGCGGGCTGGCAAAACCGCCGAGTCCGAACATCAACTGGCCGATGACGGAATTGAAGGCGAAGTGCTCTTCTCCGCCCGATACGCGCAGCAAGGGGTGGGCGGCGACCTGGATGATGGCCATGCCCGCGCCGATCAGGAATAGCGAGACAAGCACCATGCCGTACGAGGGATAGGTAGCAAAAAGGAGCGCCCCCATCAGGCCGAGCGCAAAGGAGAGGACGATAACGCGCTTTTCCTTCCAGACCTCCACCATGACCCCGCCGGGAATGGACATGATTCCGTATGCGAGAAAGAAGACGAAGGGCAGGAGCGCGGCAAGGCTGTAGCTAACGGAAAAGGAGCGGATGATCTCGGGCACGATAGCCCCCATGATGTTCGTGAGCAGCGAGATCACCACGAAGATCACGAAGATCAGGATCATCACGTAGGTATTCCGTCTTGGCATGTCATCCAGCATAGCGAACCCAGCGGCCGGGCGGGTGGAATTTCGAAGTTTTGCGCGCGGAGGGGGCGGAACAAAAGCGGCGCGCCAACAGGCCGGGATGGCCGGAAGCGCGCCGCGGGGATTCAGCGCCGCGAGGAGGGCGGCGCTTCGAGGTTAAATGAAGCTCCAGCCCTTGCGGAATTTGGGCTTCAGCCAGGTGTTCGCTTCCTTGTTGTTGCTGAACTGCATCTTCCGGGCATCCCAATCGAGTTTGCCTTCGTAGCGCATGGAAATCGCGCCGAGCAGCATCCAGGAAACGAACGGCGCCGCGTGGTTGAAATTGGAGCAGGCCGGTTCGCCGCCCTTGCAGGCACGGAGCCAGTCGCGATAGTGACCGGGTGAGCGGGTGAGCACCTGGGGAGGCAGCTTGTAATCGGCCATGCGCGAATCCGGAATCAGGCGGGTCCGTTCTCCGTAGCAGCCGGTGGTAAGCATACCTTTGTCACCGATGAAGAGGCTGCCGTTGATATCTTCGTCGCCAAGCAGCGTTCCTTCGGGAACACCGGGGATATCGGGCTGTTTGGTGACGCTGTCATGCCAGTAAATCTTGACGGGCGGCATCGCGCCGCGGGCCGGGAAATCGAAACGAATCACGGTGCGGTGCGGGAAGAGGCGCGGATGCAGGCCCTCCTTCACTTCGCACTCCACACTGGAGGGCCAACCGAGGCGAAGGGCCATATTGGGGGTACCGAGGATATGGCAGGCCATGTCGCCGATCGCACCGCAGCCATACTCGGGGAAGGCTCGCCAGTTATGCGGGACAATCTTGGGGCTGAATTCCTCGAACTCGGCATCGGCGAGCCAGGCGGGCCAATCGAGCGTGGAGGGTACGGGCTCCCGGTTGATTTCCACGTCCGGGCTTTGCGGCCAATACTTACCGGGCCGGTCCGTCCAGGCATGGACTTCGGTGACGTTGCCGATCTCGCCGCTCCAGATGATCTCACAGGCTTCGCGCGCGCCTTCGTTCGAATACCCCTGATTCCCCATCTGCGTGGCAACGCCGTAGCGGTTAGCGCCCTTCAGGAGTTCCTGAGCTTCCCAGACCGTGCGCACAAGCGGCTTCTGACAATACACATGTTTCCCGCGCTCCATGGCCCACATGGAGGCCGTGCCATGGACGTGATCCGGGCAGGAAACGAGCACGGCGTCGATGTTGCGCTCTTCCTTGTCGAACATGCGGCGGAAGTCGGTGTACCTCGGCAGATTCGGATATTTCGCGAAGGTTTCAGCGGCACGCTTGGAATCCGGATCAACAAGCGCCACGATATTTTCCGAACTCACCCCTCCGATATCCGAGCGGCCTTTGCCTCCAGCGCCAATCGCGGCGATATTCAGCTTCTCATTGGGGGACTTATAGCCCATCATTCGCAGTGATTTTGCACTGCCAAAGCCGCCCACGGGCACCGCGCCAGCCAGCAAGGACCCGTAAAAAAAGTGTCGTCTTGAGATCATGAGCAGACATCCTCTCTCTCCGCACACCGCCCGGAACAAACAACGAGCGCGCGAGCGCGGTTTTCATTTCGCACTTTATCAAACTCAGCACGCGGAATATGCGCGCAATCCGGGGATCGCCAGGGCCGCGGGGACGAAGCTAACGCAGCGACGGCTCCATGAAGGAACGCTCAGCGTGCGTGGAGACCGAGCATATCCGCGAGACGAATCTCGATGCCCGCGGCCATCCATTCAAAGCCGAGATCGTTCGGATGGGTTCCATCCACAAGCCCATCGAGACGATTCGGCCCGAGCAGGTCCGTGCCTTCGACAAGCTGGAGATTCCGGTCGCCCGCTCCGATACGGCGGCTCACCACCTGGCGGATGTGCTCGCGCATCGCGGGAAGCTTGGCCTCGGGGTTGAGCGCTTCACTGGCGCTTGCAATCGGCGTGATGGCCAGGATCGGCGTTTGAGGATGGCGCTCGCGCAGGGTGGCGATAAAGGGGTCGTAGACCTCCATCAGCGATTCGAGCGATTCGTTGTTCTGGGAAAAATCGAGCACGAAGACCGCGGCGTCAATTTCGGCCACCGTGCGCGCGAGCGCGGGCTCCCCCTTGCCATTGCCGGAGAAACCCAGATTCACGAAATCGACATTCAACGCGCGGCCGAGCATCGCCTGATAGGCCATGCCCGAGCGGCTGGCGCAACCGCCCTGGGTGATGGAGGTGCCGTAAAAAACGATGGGCTTCGGAATAGCGAAGGGAGCGGGCTTCACGAGCCGCGCGTTTTCATCCATGCCGATGCCGAGCACTTTGACAGGCTTATAGAGCGGCAGATAGATCGTCACCTCATGTTCCGCTCGGGGCTGATCCTTGAAGTAGACGTGTTCGACGGTCTCGCCAGTTTTCGATTCGGACGTGGCAATGGCGGTGCCGCGATAGACGCCGTCGAGGTAGAGATCCACGCCGGTCTGCCCGAAGGCGTGCATGTTGCGCATGCCGGGCGGCGAGGGATATTCGAGGCGAATGGCGAGCGTGGTGGAATTCGTGCGAAAACGGATGCGTCCGCCGCTCGGCGACTGGGCGAGATCCCAAACCGGCTTCCGGTATTCCTCTTTCAACCGCTTCGGGAGGCGAATCAATTCGCCGCCATTTTCGCTGAGCCAGGGGAGCCCGTCCACCTCTAGCGGTGCACCCGGAACGGCAACCCAGCGGAGGCCGGGCGATTCCGCGAATAGCGAGACAAGAGCGAATAGCGTAAGGACGACGAGCCTGAGCATGCCGTGTATCATCTCACAGGCGCGGCGATGGCGGAGAGCCAGATTTCCGCTGGAGCGCCTCCAAGGTGAAGCGCGCGCCGGAATCGACGGGCACTAAAAAAAGCGCGCCACATGGCCGAATGGCATGAGGCGCGCCCGGAGTCGGAAAGGAACGTGGAGGAGACGGCAGTCTAGTAACCGTCGAATCCCTCGGAACGGATATCGTCGTCATCGACACCGGCGGCGTTCAGCATCTCGCGCAGCGCCTTGCCCATCGCGGGCGGACCGGCGATGTAGTAGACCGGCGCGCCGGCGGAGGCCGGGCGATGACGTTCGATCATCGGCCAATCGATGTGCCCTTTCTCCCCGCTCCACTCTCCAGAAGCGAGGTCGCGCGCGGTCATCGTGGGCACAAAGGTAAAGTTGGGGTTCGCCTTCCCCAGGTCCGTCAGCTCGCCGAGAAAGGCGGCATCCTTCGGGTGGCGGTTGGCGTAGAAGAGGGTGATCTTGTGAGCAAGTTTCTCATGCGCGGCCCGGAAGACAATGCTGTGCATGGGCGTGATGCCCACCCCGCCCGCAAGCAGAATGGCGGGCCGGGTCACATTGTTGTGGAGCGTGAAATCACCGAAAGGACCGTCGAGCTTTACATCGCTGCCCGCGGTCATTTTTTGGAGGACGCGCTTGAAGGCGGTATCCCTCAGCCGCGTCGTAAAGGCGAGGCGGTTTTCATCCGGCGCGTTGATGATCGAAAAGACACGCGCGTTGCCCTCGTCGTCGCTCTCGGGCGGATTGAGCCAGGTGATCTCGGCGTACTGCCCCGCCTTGAAGTCGAACCCCGACGGCCGATCGAGTTCGAACTCCAGAGTCCGATCGGCCACCAGGTGGCTCCCCTTGAACTTCACCATACGCGCTGTACTTTCGCCAGACATCACTTTCCCCCTCTGATTTTCTTTTCCGCCTTGGTTGGATGACGGACGGAAACTTTTTGTTTCGAAACCACTTGAGAAGATGCGGGAAGCTCCGCGAGCGATGCAGCGGACATCACGGACAGAGCCCGGCGATGGAGGATTCCCTATCGAGCGTCACGAGGCCGCGCGGCGGGCGCGATGCCACGCCGGTCGGTCAACTGGCGCGGTCTTGAACGGGAGCGATGCTGAGCAGACTGCTGAGGCGGGTGGAATTCTGCAACAGATCGGCAAGCGTATAGGCATCGAGAACGTCGAGAAACGCCTGGATGGCTTTCTCGAAAATCAACTGGGAGCGGCAGGCCGGGGCAATGATGCACTGATTGCGTCTGTCGCCGTGGAAGCATTCGACGATAGCGAAATCGGGTTCGACCTGGCGAACCAACTGGCCGATGTTGATTTCTTCGGGCTGTCCGGCGAGCCGGATACCGCCGCCGCGGCCGCGAACGGTATCCACGTAGCCCAGCTTCCCAAGCTGGTGAATGATCTTCATCAGGTGGTTGGCGGAAAGGCCATAGATATCGGAGATCTCGGCGATCGTGGACAAGCGGCCCTGCTGAAGGCCAAGGTAAGTGAGCACTCGCAGGGTGTAATCTGTATAGGCAGTGAGCCGCATCGGGCGATTGTTGACCCTTAAAATATGTACAACTTATACTTGTTATAAGCGTTTCGGATAGGGTTTGCAAGCGCGGCGCGCCGTACCGACCGGTTCCGGCGGAGCGCGGCAACAGGAGGTTTGATGTCATCCGCTATAGCATCGCAACCGCGAGAGGGCAGAATGGTGCCGGACGAGCTCACGCTCGATCTTTATCGGAAGATGCTCACGGTCTATTACGTGGAAGAGCGCATGAAAGTGTTCGCGCGCCACGGCAAGTGCACCTTCCATGCTTCCACGAGAGGGCACGAAAAACTGCAGATCGGCATGACGCTGCTGCTGAAGCCGCGCCACGACTGGTTCTTCACCTACTACCGGGGAAAGGGAATTCCCATCGGCTTGGGCATGCCCTTGAAAGACGTCTTTCTGGCGATGCTGACGCGCGGCGGCGACCCCAATTCGAATGGCCGCAATATGCCGGAGCACTTTTCCTCCCGTGAATTGAACCTGGTGGCGCAGACGGCATGCACTGGAACGCAATACCTGCCAGCGGTGGGCATGGCGCGAGCGCTCGCGAAGGACAACTCCGACGCCATCGTCTACGTCGCGTCGGGAGAAGGCGCCACAAGCGAGGGCGAGTTCTTCGAGGCGCTGAACTGGGCGGCGCGAGAGAAGCTGCCGGTTCTGTTCGTGGTGCAGAACAATGGCTACGCGATCAGCGTTCCCCAGGCAAACCAGACATCCTCGGAGATCCACCACATCGCGCAGGGATTCGGGATGCCGACCTTCGACCTGGACGGCACCTGGTTCGAGCCGATGTACGAGATGCTGCCCAAGGTGATCGACGGGATACGGAAAGGCGACGGCCCGGTGCTGGTGGAAGGCAGGGTCGTGCGTCTCGATTCGCATTCTTCCTCCGACGACCAGCGCAGATACCGCAGCGAGGATGAACTGGCCGACCTGGCTGGGCGCGACCCGATCTACCAGACCGAGCAATACATTCTTAACCACAAGCTGCTGACCAAGGACGCCATCGAAAAGATGCGCGACGAGATCCGGGTGGAAGTCGACCAGGCCGCCGACGAAGCGGACCAGGCTCCGCAGCCGGCCGAGGACGACCTGCTCGCACACATTTACGCCGCCAACGGACCGGCTACCATCGAGGCGAAGCCGCCAGCCAGGATCATCTCCGAAAACCCGGTAACGATGATCGACGCCATCAATCACGGCCTGCGTGAAGAGATGGAGCGCAATCCGAAGATCGTGATGTGGGGCGAGGACATCGCGGATCCCAAAGGCGGCGTGTTCGGCGTGACGCGCGGGCTGACGAACGCCTTTCCAGGGCGGGTCTTCAATTCTCCGCTGGCCGAGGCAAGCATCGTGGGCGTGGCCGGCGGTATGGCGATCGGCGGATATAAACCGATCGTCGAAATTCAGTTCGCCGATTATCTGTGGCCCGGATTCATGCAAATGCGGGATGAGATCGCCACGGTCCGCTGGAGGAGCCAAGGCCAGTGGGAGTGCCCCATGGTGGTTCGAATCGCCGTGGGAGGCTACATCAAGGGTGGCCCCTGGCATTCGGCCTGCGTGGAGGCCGCGTTCGCGCATATCCCCGGCTGGTATGTGGTGTTCCCAAGCTGCGCCGACGACGCCAAGGGCTTGATCAAGACCGCGGCCCGGTCGCCGGATCCGGTAGTTTTTCTGGAGCACAAAGGGCTTTACCGCCGCGTGCAGGCCAAGGCTCCGGAGCCGGACGCCGACTACCTGATCCCCTTCGGCAAAGGCCGCGTGCGGCGCGAGGGAACGGACGTCACCATCGTGACCTGGGGCAGCGCGGTGTATCTCGCGCTGGAGCTGGCGCGGAGATCCGAAGAGAAAGGCCTTTCGATCGAGGTGGTGGACCTGAGGACGATTATTCCGCTCGACGAGGAAATTATCTTCGAGAGCCTTCGGAAGACCAGCCGCGTGGTGGTGGCGCACGAAGATTCACTCACGATGGGTTTCGGCGCCGAGGTCGCCGCGCGGATCGGCGAGAAATACTTCGACTACCTGGACGCCCCGGTGGTGCGCGTGGGCGCGGAAGATTCGTTCGTTCCCTCGGCCTCCAATCTCGAACTCGCGGTTCTGCCCGCGGTGGAAGATCTGGAACGGGCGGTGGAAAAGGTGATCCGCTACTGAGGCCGGCGGCAAATAAAATCACGGCGGCTTGCGCGGCTAGCGGGTATCACCCCTAGCCATGCGCGAGCCGCCGTAAAGCCACGGAGCATTGACGGACGAGGTTAGACTTTCTGACAGACAAACGAGATTGCTTCAATATTGTCGCGGTATTGCCGGAACAGCCTGCGCATACTGAGAACGCGCCTTCTGGCGGCGGGGCGGCGGAGCACATTGAACAGGAAGCGGAGCGCGCCAAAGAAGCCCTCATCCCGGAACAGACGGCGCGGTTCAAGCAGGTGCAAGGGAGCTCTCGATTCCCGCGTAATGCGGAATCCGGAAGATTCCAGTAGCTGCCGCCATTCGTCCACGAGGAGCGGTTGCACACCCACGTGGATGTCCATGGACAGCCGCTTCTCAATCTCTTTCCGCACGGCGTCTCCCGATTCACCGGGCATGATGCACATTTCGTGAATTCCGTACTTGCCGCCGGGTTTCAGCACGCGGTGTACTTCACTCAAAATCTTCGATTTCGCCGAAGGCCCCTGGATGGTGAGCATCGCTTCCCCATACGCCACCGAGACCGACTGGTCCGGGAGCCCGGTATTTTCGGCGGTGCCCAGAACACAGCGATTCCTTGAGCCATCGAGGAGTTTCTTGATCCCCTGGGCGGCCTTCTCGTCCCGCTCGACCGCGGTGTAACTATGGGGGTTGCGGCTGAGGGTCATCCTGGCCGTGACGCCAAGGCCCGGCGCCAGCTCCAGGACATCATCGTTCGGACCCACGCCCAGAGCCTCGAGCATCCCCCTGGTCATCTCCAGCCCGCCCGGGCGCAGCACGCGTTTCCCAAGGCTCGCGAGCAGCCAGTGGCCCGGCATCTTTTCCGGCGCCAGATCACGCGCGCCCACCGTGAGTACGTGGCTATGGGTTTGAGCTTGAGGCAGTGCTTCGGTCGTCGGCATGAAACAAGTATATGATATGCCTCTTTAAGCGTCAATGAATCTTCCACGCCACGGGTACAAACTTTACCGGAGGTTCCACGGACTTCGTGGAAACAGATAAACTAGCGGCATGCGATTTTTCTTCCTTCCGTTCCTCGCGGTTTCCATGCTGACTCTCGGCATGTGCGCGCAGAACGCCGAGCATAAGTACGACGGCGACGACATCAGCGGCTACCGGGATACACCTCAAATTCCGGGACAGAAATGGAAGGTACACGACCCCAGCCGCCCGCGGCCGGTAAAGGTGACGCCGGGGCCGCTTGAACCCGCGCCGCCGCCCTCGGACGCCATCGTTCTGTTTGACGGAAAGAATCTGGACCAGTGGGAACAGGTCCCACGCCGGGGCGAAGCCGGCCCGCCCCAGTGGAAGGTGACGAACGGCTACATGGAGATTGTGCCCAACACCGGCAGGCTGCGGACAAAGCAAAGCTTCGGCGATTGCCAACTGCACATCGAGTGGCAGATTCCAGCGGATGCGAAGGGGAACGGGCAGAGTATCGGCAATAGCGGCGTGGAGTTGATGGGGCGCTACGAAGTGCAGGTGCTGGAATCGAACAGCCACCTGACCTACTCGGATGGAGGAGCCGGAGCAATCTACGGTGTATGGCCGCCGATGGTGAACCCGTCGCGGCCCCAGGGAGAGTGGAATTCCTACGATATTTTCTTCGAGGCGCCGACTTTTGAGGGCGGCAAAATGAAAACGCCCGCCTACATCACGGTGGTCTTCAACGGCGTTCTGGTACACCACCATCGCGCGTATCTCGGCTCGACGGTGTGGCGCAAGGTGGGAGTTTATACAGAGCACGCAAGCGAGCTTCCGCTCACGCTTCAGGACCACCACGACGCGGTGCGGTTCCGGAACGTCTGGATCCGCAAAATTAAAAGTGAATAACCGGGCGGACTGAGGAAGCCGCCGTTAACCGCCACGGCCGCCGGATGCGGGTGCATCCGGTGGCCGCGAAGTTGCAGGGGAAGGTTGAGGGGGAAGCTGGAAATGTCAAGGAATTACAGGAACGCGGGGTCGCGGATGGATGAGGACTCGGTAGCTCCCATTCTCCGGCGGCGCGCGAGCGGCCGAAACGCGGCCCTGCTGGCGCTGGCCGCGCTGCTCGCGGCGCTGACGGGCTGCCAAAAGGCCGGCGATCCGATTACCGGACAATGGCAAGCCGAGATCATTCCCCAGAACCCGCCCAGCGTCGCCTTTGAGCTTGACATCACTCGGGACGGCGACCAGGTGAAGGGCGCCATCGTGAACGGTCCGGATCGCGAAGAGGCCGATTCGGGCAGCTTCGACGGCAAGAACCTAGTGCTGAAGTTCAGCTTCCTTGACGCGGAACTAAGAGGAGAATTGGCCGACGGAAAGCTGACCGGCGAATACACGCGGCGGCGCGGCGGCCGGGAAAGCTCACGAAAATTCACCGCGGCCAAGGGATTGCCGGTCTACCCCGCGACTTCTACCGGACCGAATCTTACGGGCGACTGGGTGCTCGATGTAGGGGAAGGCGACAGACGCCGGGTGTGGGGCGCCTCCTTCAAGCAAGAAGGCGAGAAATTGACGGGCACGGTGATTCCAGTGAGCGGGGACTGGGGTACGCTGACCGGCTATATCCGCGACGGCGAGTTTTATCTGAGCCGCTTCGATGGAATCCGTGCACTGCTGCTAACGGGCAAGGTGAACGCGGATGGCGTGATCGAGGGGGAGGCTGGGGATCGCAAGCTGGTGGGCAGACGGCTGGAACAGGCTGCCTCCCAGGGTGCAATGCCGCCAGACCCCGGGACCTACACCACGATGAAAGACCCGAACGAGCCGCTCCGTTTTGCCGGGGTGGATCTCGACGGAAAGACGGTAAAATCCACCGACCCGCGATTCAAGGGGAAAGTGCTGATCGTAACGATCATGGGAACCTGGTGCCCAAACTGCCACGACGAAGCTCCGGTGCTGGTGGATCTGTACAAAAAGTACAAAGACCAAGGGCTCGAAGTGGTGGCGCTCGCCTACGAGTACTCAGGAGATCAGGCCCAGGATTTAGAACTGATGAAAACTTACCGGCAGCGCTACGGTATTGAATTCCCGATGCTGCTGGCTGGAACCACCGCGCCCGGTGAAATTGCGCGGACCTTGCCGCAACTGGTGAACTTCGGTGCGTATCCGACGGCGATCTATGTGGACCGGAACGGGAAGGCAGAGTACATCCACGCCGGCTTTGAGAGCAAGGCGACGGGCGAGCGGCACGACAAGCTCGTCCGGGAAATCAACGAGCGCGTCCAGAAGATGCTGGCCGGGGGCAAAAAGTAGGTGAACGGGCGCGCCCGATTCGCACGGCTCTGGCGGCAAACGCCTCCCGCGAGACTGCCGTTCAAGCCGGTATATCCTTAACGGGAACCGCGCGAAGCGAGCGCATAAATTGCGAGCGCGGCCACCCCGGCGACAACAACCGCCTTCAGCCAGAAGCCTTGCTCACACACCGTGCACGCCCGCGCGGGTTCCGGCAGTTCGAGCGCGCGGGGCACCTCCGGATTCGCGAAGCCGCCCTCGCCTTCCCAACGCGAAATTGCTTTGTCATATGCGTCAGCCATGATGCCATTTCCCCTTCCCTGGTTGAAGCTCCGCTCCGGCTGGCGCCGGCAACAAACAGTAGCGGTGAATCGGGCTGTCCGGTTCGACGCAATCCGCCCGGCGGAGTTTCCTCTCCGTGGCTTGCCGGCGCGAACCCGGAACTTGTCTCGATGGTAGCATGCGCATTTAGGTGATTCTTCCCCCTCGATGCCGCGTTCCGCCAGTTCGGACGGTAACCGCGTGGACGGACTCCCTCACGCCCGCGGCTCCTACCGCAGTCTCGGAAATCACGATTCGGGAACAAATTTCGCCGGTCTTCGTAATAGAGTCGAGGCAACATGTTCACGTTTCTGCTCTGGTGTCTTTTGCTGGTGATCTCGTGGCCGCTGGCGTTACTTGCACTGCTGGTTTATCCTCTCGTCTGGCTGGTTCTGCTGCCGTTCCGGATCGCTGGAATCGCGGTGGGCGGAGCGCTGCACCTGGTGTGGGCGATCGTTATGCTGCCGGGCCGTCTGCTGATGCGCCTCGGATAAAAGACCGTCTTCTCCGTTTCGCGCCGCCGCCAGCCAGGAGCGCCCTTCCCCGCCGCCAATCCCCGCCCATGATTCGGCAAGTCCCGCGCCACTTTCTCCATGAAATGTGAAAGTTTGATTAAAATTCAGACTTTCGGAGTCGAATCTAATCCTGGGCGGTACAGTTGCGCTATGATAAAGGACAAGTATGTCCGAGATGAATTCAGATCAACCGGCTCCGGCGGATCCCGCTGAATCTCCTCCGGCCGCGCCAGACCCCAATCTGATCCATACGTTCCGCGACGGCACACTCGTAAAGCGCCGTCTGCCGCGGATGCGCGCCTGCAACCAGCGGGATGAGAAGGGCAAGATGTGCGCCGGCCACCTGAAGCGGTGGTTTCGTTTTGGTCCGGAGGTAGCGGAGTCCCTGGGCGCGGACGCGGAGGTGTACCGCTGTGAACGGTGTCATACACTTTATCTGCCGCACCCGAAGGACCCGCGCACCGGGATGCTCTCGTACTAGCCGGAGCGCCGGGGAGGCGGAGGGGAACTTCGAGCGGAATTGGCTGGGCGCGCCGCGTGGTTAGCGGCGATCGCTCAAGGTGCGATGTTTGACATCACGACGGGTTTGTCCGTGGCACGAGGCGCTTCAAGCGCCTCGATGTGGAAGGAGCAAGGAACGGAATGATCGAAGAAAAAATCCTACAATTGCGAGAAAAGCGGGAGCAGGCAAAACTTGGCGGCGGCCAGGCGCGAATCGACGCCCAGCACGCCAAGGGGAAGTATACGGCGCGTGAGCGGGTGGAGATGCTGCTCGACGAAGGAAGCTTCGAAGAGTTCGACATGTTCGTCACGCACCGCAGCCACGATTTCGGGATGGAGAACACGCTGATCGACGGCGACGGCGTGATCTGCGGATTTGGCACGGTGAACAACCGGCAGGTCTTTGTCTTCTCACAGGACTTCACGGTATTCGGCGGCTCCCTCTCGGAAACCGTCGCGCAAAAAATCTGCAAGGTGATGGACGCCGCGACCCGCGTGGGCGCGCCGCTGGTGGGATTGAACGATTCGGGCGGCGCCCGCATCCAGGAAGGGGTGCTTTCCCTCGGCGGCTATGCCGATATCTTCCTGCGCAATACCCTGGCTTCCGGCGTCATCCCGCAGATTTCGGCGATCCTCGGCCCATGCGCCGGCGGAGCCGTCTACTCACCGGCAATTACCGACTTCACCATTATGAACAAAGGCTCGTACATGTTCATTACGGGCCCCAAGGTGGTGAAATCCGTGACGGGTGAAGATATCGACACGGAAAATCTGGGCGGCGCGATGGTACACGCGGCCAAGAGCGGCGCTTGCCATCTGGTGACCGACACCGAAGAGGAGAGTATCGAACTGATCAAGGTACTGCTCAGCTACCTGCCTCAGAACAACCTGGGCGAAGCGCCGTATTACCCGACCAACGACCCGATCAACCGCTCCGAAGAGGAACTGAACACCATCATTCCGAACGACTCCACCAAGCCATACGACATGAAGGACCTGATCGCCATGGTGGTGGACGACAAGAACTTCCTGGAGATCCAGCGCCACTACGCTCCGAACATCCTTACGGCCTTCGCCAGGCTGAACGGGCGATCCGTTGGAATCGTAGCCAGCCAGCCGAAATATCTGGCCGGCGTGCTCGACATCAACGCTTCCCGCAAG
This sequence comes from uncultured Solibacteraceae bacterium, assembly GCA_964639135.1. Taxonomy (GTDB): domain Bacteria; phylum Acidobacteriota; class Terriglobia; order Bryobacterales; family Bryobacteraceae; genus JACTMJ01. Next base: position 17,367 of record CAZXBZ010000012.1, read on the forward strand.
GCGGCCCGCTTTGTGCGCTTCTGCGATGCGTTTAATATTCCACTTGTCACCTTTGTGGATGTACCCGGCTTCCTTCCCGGCTCCGCGCAGGAGCACAACGGCATCATTCCGCACGGCGCCAAATTGCTTTATGCCTACGCGGAAGCCACCGTGCCAAAAGTAACGGTGATCACACGTAAGGCTTACGGCGGCGCCTATTGCGTGATGGCATCGAAGCACCTTCGCGCCGATGTGAACTACGCCTGGCCCCAGGCGGAAATTGCCGTGATGGGAGCACCCGGCGCGGCGGAGATTCTCTACGGCAAACAGATTAAGGACGCGGCGGACCCCGCGGCCGCGCTGGCTGAACTCACGAAGCAGTACGAAAACCAGTTCATGAATCCGTATCTGGCCGCCGAGCACGGCTATGTGGACGACGTCATCGAACCGGATAAAACGCGGTTCCGGCTGATCCGGGCGCTCGAGATGTTGAGCACGAAACGCGACATAAACCCGCCAAAGAAGCATGGAAATATTCCGCTCTAGGAGCCAGCGATGCGAACAAGAATTCAAACACTCCTCGGGCTTGTGCCTTGCGCCGCGGCGATGGCCATGGCCCAAGCGGCCGACGCTCCGGTCTCGCTGCATCCGCGGGCGGAGATCGAACTTGGCGGCCCGGTCGAGCTGGCAAGCATGCTGCTGACGATCGGCATGATCGCCGTTTTCGGAGGCCTCTTCGCGATCTATCTTTTTTTGATTGTTTTGCGCAGGCTTTCGGATAAGCGGACCGTGACCGTTCCCGTGGAAGGCCCAGGAGGCATAGAGGAACGGAAGGCGGTGGAGGTGACCTCCGAGATGGCCAGTGCGATCGCTCTCGCCCTTTACATGGACCTGCGAACCTTCGACGAAGGCACGGCGGAGGAGATCACCATCCGAAAGATCACCCGCCCCTTCTCGCCCTGGTGGAACGCGGCCAAGACCCAGATCATTTTCGACAATGTGGAGATGTTCCGCAGAAAGTAAGGAGCCATGAATACATTCAAGTACACGATTGGCGGGAACAGCTACGAGGTCTCCATCGAGAGCTTTGAAGGCAACTCCGCGCGCGTGACCGTGAACGGGGTCACCCTGGATGTGGACATTCATCGCGAACAGAGACAAGCGACGAAAATCGAACGGCCGAAGGTGGTGGCGGGAAGCGGTCCGCAGCCGGCGCGCGTGAAGCCGGAAGGAAGAGCGGGCGACGTGAAATCTCCGCTGCCGGGCGTGATTCAGGCCGTGAACGTGAAAGAAGGCGACACGGTCAAGGCCGGCCAATGTCTGGCGATTCTCGAGGCCATGAAGATGGAGAACGAGATTGCCGCCATCATCGACGGCACCGTGGAGAAGGTCCACATCTCACAAGGACAAAGCGTACTAGAGGGTGACATTATGGTCACCATTCGAGGTTAAGCCATGGTGGAATTCCTACATACCTTCTACACCACCAGCGGCTTCGGCCAGGTGGCTTTTGGCAACATCGCCATGATGGCGGTGGGTTGCGTCTTTATTTATCTTGCGATCACCAAGGAGTACGAACCGCTGCTCCTGGTGCCGATCGGTTTTGGCATGCTCGTGGGCAACATTCCCTTCCTGGAGGGAATGGGTATCGGGTACCGCGAAGACCTCTCCGTGTTGAACATCCTTTACCACGGTGTGCGGTATGGATGGTTCCCTCCGCTGGTGTTTTTGGGTATCGGCGCGATGACCGATTTCTCGGCCTTGCTGTCGAATCCGAAGCTGCTCTTTCTGGGCGCCGCGGCACAGCTCGGCATCTTCACAACGCTGTTCGGAGCTATTTTCCTCGGATTCACCCCCGCGGAATCCGGCGCAATCGGCATTATCGGCGGAGCCGACGGACCCACGGCCATC
>CAZXBZ010000013.1:0-18622 GCA_964639135.1 uncultured Solibacteraceae bacterium
ACTTCAAGGGAAAAATTCTGAACGACAAAATTACGTCCAAACTCACCCAACTCCGAGCGCAAAGCCCGGTTTGCGGCGATATGGCGAAGGTCCGAGACCAGTTTCGCATTACTCTGGCGCCCGTCTCCCAGACCATAGATTCCGTGGTAGTAGAAGCTTCCAGAGGCCTCCGGACTGAACGGTTCAGAAAACGCTCGTTCCCCCACGACGATTACGGGCTTAGCGAACGACATGCCGCGCAGTGCCGATCCCCCCATTCCAACGACAATATCCGCGGCTGCGTATGCAGCTCTAGGGTCGATAAGCGAGCCGGCCAAAGTGACTGCGTTTCGTTTGAGCTCGGTATTCACCTCGTCCGCTAACCGTTGGAGCCGCTCTCTAACCAAGCCGTCTCCGACAATGACAAATCGTAGCGGAAGCTCTCGCCCTAAAGTTCGGACAGCGTTAATTGTCCGTAAAAGGCTTTCGCTCTTCATCCAATGGGACAAGCGTGAGACTGTCACGATAGTGACATCGTCATCGCGAATCCCATGCCGCGCGCGGAAGCCAGCCGGATCCACAGCGCCTGGCGCGTTGTAGTTCGTATCGACGGCCGGCAACATTAACTCCACACGAGTACGCCCGGCAGCCCTCGCCTGATCGACAAGTTCTGGAATCCCGAAGGTAGTGGGGAGCCGCTTGGGGAGGATTCGGGTAAGACTCATCATCATGTCGGAAACGATCATCGGAATCCGCTTCCTCACATGCACGGCATAGTACGCATCCAGGCATTGCCACCAGTCCCAAGCGTGGATGATGTCGGGACATTCTTCCCTAACGACATCCGACAGAGCACGCATCCGGTTGAGCGATGGATGGGTCTTCGCCGCGGGCGCGGGAATAAAACGGATTGATTTTGACCGTACATACTCCGACATTGGACCCGGCTCGGCAAAAATGACTGTTTCAAACCCGTGAAAATCACGAAGGGCGGCGCCGAGTTCAATCGCATTTACCTGGGTTCCGCCGACTTCCAGATGCTGCGCGTAGATAAGAACCTTCATTGCATCACCGGATTGGATCCGCTTTAGATGTAGCCATACCTGGCCGCATGAAGAATCGACTGATGGGAGCGATGATCTGATCTTTACCCAGCACGGTAAGCAGAGCGCGCACGGAGAGAATCCCGTTCAGCGCTGTTATGAATACACCGAACCCTAACGCGAACTGGAGAGGAAGCACGCCAAACCCCGCGAAGACGCACAAAACCGCCAAAACATAGGCCACGATTGTTCGGAAGTTCTCGACGGACCATCGAAATCCGGCGAGTTTGCGGACCGTAACGTACGTCATGGCAATGTGAAAGACATAGGATCCAAAAAACGCCATGCCAGCGCCATCGGCACCGAATTTGCCGACAAATATCCACGCCAAGCCAAGATGAACCACAGTCCAGCACATCTCGCAGAGGATGATGATATTTTGCCTGGCCTTGGCCATGATGATGTATCCCATCGGCCAACTGATCACGCGCATCGCAACTCCGAGGCAGATCCATCGAAGCAGATTTACCGCTCCGCCGAACTCGGGTGCGTACATCATGGAGAGGGCAAGCGGTGCAAGTGTAAGTGTTGCGATCACTCCTGGCCCCGCAAGCAACAAACTGATGCGAGCCTGCTCGTTTACCAACCGGTTGCAGCTAACATGATCATTAATGACCGCGGTGAGCCGCGGGTAGAAGTCCGCTCCCATCGCCTGAAGAATCATGCCCACATATAGCCCCCCGATTGTCCATGCCGCATGATAGAATCCCGTGGCCTCAAGGCCGACCTTCTGACGGATGAGGATCCGAACGACATAAGCGCTCAGCATCATCAGGAGGTTGCTGATCATGAAGGCCACGCCCAGCTTCAGGAGAGGCGCCGTTTCCGTTCGCAGTTCGGCCATTGAAATGGACGACCGCCGCACACCGATTTTGCGGCTATACCACCACGAGAGAGCTAACCCCGCCGCGGCCGTCACAATCAGAGACGGTACAATCCCGTCCCGGCCATAGAGGTAGACCAATGGAATTGCGGCTAGCGTCCCCAGGAAGGCGCCAAGCACGTTCATCTTCGCCAAATCCGCGATGCGCCGCATGCCTTGGATAAGCGCTCCCTGGCCCGCCGAAACCAATGTCAGAGCGACCACAATCCCAAGCAGACAAACTTCGAACCAGCGCTCACTCGTGCCGAAGGTGACTACGGACATCGGAACCGAAAAGACGGCCAGAAGAAGGGCTCCGAGTATACCTAACCCGAACGAAACACGGCTCAGCACAGCCGCCGTCTGGCTGATTCGCCGCTCGTCTTCAGTACCAACCGCCTCGGCGATTTGGCGCACCCCGCTGCTGTTGACTCCGAGTCCGGCTACACTCTGGGTCAAGCTTGCAACGGACATGTACAGGCCCGCCAATCCAAATCCAGCAGGCCCGAGGAGTATCGCCATCGCTTTAGTTCGCACGATTCCTATGACGATACTCACCGCCTGCGATCCCCCCACCCAAGCAGTAGACTTCAGGATCTCCCCGTAGGTCGACTTACCTTTACTACTGTTGGCGCTCCGTTGAGAATTGGTCTCAACGGAAGCGACCGGCGGCGTGTTGCACACAGTTGTTGACATTAGGCGGTTCTTCCGAGGATACGCGGGCCTATGGCTGCTGTGGTTCAAAAACCACGTCCCGGAAGTAGTTCGTATTCTGCCAACTGGAAGCCGGCATCGTCCCCAGCGTGACGGAGTACACTCCGCTGCCCACATAGGTGTTCAGGTTTCCATTCACAATGGGCGAGGCGAAACCCTGAACGGCTTGCGCGTACCATCGGTCACCGCTGTTTGAAACGGATACGACGTAATCCGTGTTGGCGGTGATGGAAAGCGCGGTGGGAAGCGTGAATGTTTTCCATCCCTCCGTTCCCGAACTGAAGTCCCAGGTAAAGGGACCGGCCACCACCGTACCGGTGCTCGCGTTCCAGATGCGGACCGTGTGGGAGCCACCTTCCTGTGCGGTAGCGTAAATACGCACACCGGTGATTTGGCCATTCACATTGGCGTAGAACCGGGTGCCTAGCTCGTAGGGCGCATCATTTTCGGGGAGATTCGGCGTCTGCGTTGTGAAAATGGTCTGTCCTTCCGCGGGCGGAGTAGGAGGCGGAGCGGCCTCCGCGGCCCGTTGTTCGAAGACCGCCTTGGCTGCCTGGTAACGCGCTTGCGCCGCCGCCAGGTTCGTCGGGAAGTATTGGTTCCATGGCCCGCCCGGTGAAGTCTTTGCAATCAGATTGTCCATCCACGTCACGTAGAACTGGGCATCGGACTGGCTTGCGCGGATCGGCGCGCCATTCACGATTACGAACAGAGCCGCCGTATGGACCTGATGGCCATCGGCACCCATACGACGGGCCGCGATCCATCCGCTGCCGTCGAAACTCACGGTAGTATTCCAGACATAGGGCGTCCCCGCCTTGACATTTGCCTGGATGCTTGCCACGACCACGCCGTTTTGAACGAGTTCGAGCGGTCCGGAATAGCTTTGTGTCGCCGTCCATCGCACGCTCACCGGGAGGCTCGTGCCCGCGGCAAGTTGGATTTCATCTCCGGGCCCGGCGCTACCGTTCACGACGATCTCGAGAAACTCACGATGACCGTTTCGTGAAACCACCGTGCGCCCGTTCTTGATGCCCTGTATCCAGTTTCCGTAGGTCATCGGATTACCGCCGACATTGACGTAGGTCAGCAGGGATCCAAGCGGCCTGTTGCTGTTGCACGGATAGTCGGTACCAGCCGCAAACCCGGGCCGGAACCCGGTATTCAATAATTTGTAGTATGCCTGGATGAAGGCGTCGGGGTTCATGCTGATCCCGGAATTCGCATCGTCCACGTCCTCGGAAATGAAGTCCGCGGCGCCGAGGGCGACTTCGACGGGATACTCGATGGGCGTACAACAGGTCAGACTCTGTGGAATGCCACCATCCAGGTACTGCATATGGGCAAACCCGCCCACACCGCCCTGCTGGCGAGTTCTGTTCAATACCGGATAGGTGTATTCGTCTCGCGTCTGCTGCGCCGACGTGAGACCCAAAGTGACAACGTGCCCACCGAGCACAAGATGATCGTACTGCAGATAAATTGGATCCCAATGCCACTCAGCGTCCCAATGAACGATACGGCCCGGAACTGAAACGGGTGAATCCTGGCCATTGACCAGCGCAAGATCCGCCGTTGCATTTTGCACCTCGCCGCTTCCGCTATCGGCCAAGAGGGAGATCACGGACAGATTTTCGGGCTCCATCCGATCGAGGATGCTTAACAAAGCTTCCGGTGTGCCGCCGCAACTCCTATGCACATGCATATCGCCGGCAAACCAGCCGAGAGGCTCGGGGCCAGCCGTGGCGACCGTGATCGTGATGTTCGCACTGAGACTGGTGGAGACATTGCCGGCCGCGTCTTTTGCCCAGGCATAAAGCGTCTTGCCGCCACCGCCGACAAAGGTGTACGAAATTGGAGGCGTTGCGCTCCATGACGTTGCGCTCGCGGCCGGCGCGACCGGGCTTTCCGTCAGCAGGTATCCGGTCACCGCGATATCGTCAGTGGCTGTAAAACCGCTGACCGGTATTGTGAGCGAATTCGACGTTGCCGGAATCGTAAACGCTGTAACATTTGGTGGCGTGACGTCTCCGATGGAGATTGTCACCGAGGCACTCCGACTTGCCGACACATTGCCCTCCGCATCCTTCGCCCAGGCGTAAAGCGTCTTAGCTCCGGGTGTCGCGAACGTGTAGGAAGCAGGCGCTGGAGTTACCCAGCCCGATGCCGAAGCAGATGGGGTTGCGGTGGTTTCGGTTAGAAGATAGCCCGTTACTTCCACATCATCCGTGGCGGTAAATGTAGTGACGGGCACCGTCAGCGACCCAGAGGTGGATGGGATGGCAAAGGCTGTCACCTCGGGCGCCGCGCCGCCGCCGTAGCTGACACGGACCGAGATTCCATCAAGGTAGAAATCACGCGCGGTCGACGAGGCGACGTTGGTCACGCGTACCCGGAAGGACGCATTCGTGAAGTTGGCGTCGCTCCAGGTCCGGCCCCATGTATCCGCGGCGCTTCCCAGCAGTAACGCCGAGAGGGATGTCTGAAGGGTCGGAGTTGACTTGGCGGCGGTCCAATCCGTACCACCGTTCCAGGAGAGATCCACACACATCTTGGGACTGCCGGAGGCACTGTCAGCCCTTGACGTGAGCTGCACCTCAATTCCATGAATCGAGATTCCGGCCGGGATGTTGATTCCGAAGTCGCGGAAGATATGCTTGTCCTTCCCGGTATCCGTACAGCTAGTGTTCGTGTTTGTACCGCTGTTAATATCCGACGCCACCGCGCCATCCACGACGTAAGCATTTGCCGGGTTGGATTCGAAACCATTGTTGTCACCGGCGCCGGACGTGACAGCCTGATGAGCCGTCGGCGGCAGGAAGCCTGTATCGGTAGCCGCTGGCTGGCCAACCATGATGCTTAGAGCACGCGTTACCGATACGGCGGGACTAGAAGAGTCAGACACCTGTATGGTGATGTCGGAAGTTCCCTGTGCCGCGGGCGTGCCCGTGATTGTCCCGGAGGCCGCGTTCAGCGCAAGCCCGGAAGGCAGCGTACCGGCTGTAACCGACCAGGAGTAAGGAGCCGCGCCGCCCGTAGCCGCCAAGGTTGCGGAATAGGGAATCCCCGGCACCGCGTCTGGCAAAGCCGCCGTTGTGATTGCAAGAGAATCGGCGACCGTGAGAGCAGCGTTTCCAGAAATGCCCAGTTGCGTAGCGGTTATATTGGCCGAACCGCCGCTCACCGCCGTGGCGACCCCAGACGCGTTGATCGACGCCACACTCAATGCCGAAGAGGACCACCCAACCTGACTGGTAACGTTCCGGGTTGAGTTATCCGCATAGGTAGCGGTTGCCACGAACTGCTGAGTACCTCCCGTCGGGAGAGTGGCGCTCGCGGGCGTGATCACGATGGATGTTGGCGCGGAACTGTACACCACATCCACCCAATAGTTCGTGGAGTTGAAGCCCTGGGCTGGAAACACTCCCGGCCCCCCGTAGGCGAAGACGCCATTGAATCCGGAAATGCCGTTTTGCATGGCCTCCAGCGGAGGATTAATCAAACCGGCTGTCGCGAAATAATCAGAATTTCCGCTGTAGTGACCAACGGTCGTATGGTAGGAAGCCACATACACCGTGTTCGCGGTTACCGGGACGGGCGTGGAGAAGTTCACTTGCTGCCAGCCGGACGCACTCTCTCCCGTAAAGGTCGCCGAGGCCAGAAGCTGGCCGCTCTCCGTCCAAAGGCTGCCCACGTGAGTCCCCGTGTTCGCGGCGGCCTTATAGAAACGTACACCCGAGATCGTTCCATCCGCCAAGGCCCGGAATCGCACGCCGAGTTGCACCGGCGAATCCGGACCCTCGTCAACGTTCCTCGGAACCGAGGTGGCCGGCCAGATACTGCAATCCGTCACACAAGGCGGAGGGGCGGTCGTGAAAGTCCAAGAATAGGCGTTCGCCAATGAACCACCGTTCGTATCCTCTAACGAAGTTGTAATCGTTACCGTATAGGGAGTGAACGGTGTGAGCGCGGCGTTCGGCGTCAGGGTGGCGGTGTTACCCGAGACATTATAGGTAGCCGGAACGAGCGCATCGGCGGGATCCCGCAGTTGGAAGGTGGAAGCGGTTACTGTCGCCGCATTGAGTGCATTGTTGAATATCGCGCTAACTGGAGTGAATATACTCAGGTTGGATGCGTTGTTCGCCGGGTCCGTCCCGGTGACTCCCAGCGGGCTCGGACCAACTGTTGTATTGAACACAACATCCACCCAGTAGTTGCTGGATTGGAAAGTGCTGACTGGGAATGTGCTCGTGGCGCTGTACGCGTAGACGCCGTTCCCTCCGTTGACGCCATCGCCCAGCAGATGGACCGGCGGATTATCCACTCCCGAGGAGCTGAAATAGTACGAATCGGCCGCGTAGTATCCGCTTGTAGTGTGATAAGACGCGACATACACCGTATTCGCGGTGACCAGCACGGGAGTGCTGAAATCGACCTGTTGCCAGCCCGTCGCGGTCTCGTTTGTGAACGTCGCGGAAGCCAGCAATTGTCCGCTTGAGGACCAGAGGTTACCAGTATGGATTCCAGTATTAAGGCTCCCCTTATAGAATCGGATTCCCGTGATATAGCCATTCACCGAGGTTCGGAACTTGACCCCGACCTCCGTTGCGTTCGGATCATAGGCCGAGGGCTCGGACGGAACGGCGGATCCACTGAACCCAGTGCATGGGCAAGCCAGTGTTGAACCAGCCGTGGTAAATTGCCACGAGTAGTCCAAGGCAAGGGAGCTGCCATCGCTACCCTTCAACCCTGTTGTAATCGTCGCTGTGTAGGTTTCCCCCGCGACGAGAGGCTCGGCGGGCGTTACCGTCGCTGTCGACCCAGAGGTAACATAGCTGCCCGTGATCGCGATACCGTTTGCACCTTTCACCTGGAACGTGGCGCTGCCCACTGTAGCACCATTCAGCGGGCGATCCAGTGTCGCACTTATTGTTGAGTAAACCGAGACCTGCGCGGCACTGTTAGCGGGTTCAGTGGAGATTACGGCAAGCGGCAACGGCGCGTCACTCAGATCGAATACCACGTCCACCCAGTAGTTGCTCGCATTAAAGGATTCCGTCGGGAAGGTGCTGTTCGCACTATATGCGTACACGCCATTCAGACCGCTGGTTCCGCTTTGAAGGAGGTGAATGGGGGCGGCGTTGATTCCGGTGGAGGCAAAGTAATTACTATCCGCGGCGTAATTGCCGCTCGTGGTGTGATAGGAGGCCACATATACCGTATTCGCCGCGATAGCGACCGGGGCCGAAAAGTTCACCTGCTGCCACCCTGTCGCTGTCTCATTCGTAAACACGGCCGAGGCCAGGATCTGCCCGTTCGACGTCCACAGGCTCCCGATGTGCGTCCCGGTATTTCCAGCGCCTTTATAGAACCGGATACCCTTGATATAGCCGGAGAGGTCGGAACGGAACTTGACTCCAAGTTCCACCGCGCTCGGGTCATTCACGGAGGGATTCGCGGGAACATCCGCGGGTTCCCAACTTGTACACGGACAAGCCGGTGGCGCCTCGGTGGTAAATGACCATACATGGCTTGAGGCCATGGCCAGGCCGCTCAAGTCCGTCACCGCCGTGGAAATTGTGGCTGTGTACGTCGTCGAACCCGCCAACGAAGCAACCGGTGTCAGCGTTGCACGATTGTCCGGCGCCGAATAGGCTACGGTAGCCGGAATGACATTGTTTGACGAATCTCGCAGAACGAAGCTGCTCGGTGTTATGGTATTTGCGTCGAGCGGCTCACTAAAGTTTGCCACCACCGGCTCGCTCAACAACACATCCGTCGCTCCGTTGGCGGGAGACGTTGAAACGACCGATGGAGGCACCACATCGGAACCATATGTTGCCGTGAAGCTGCCCGGTGACGCATAGAAGAAAGCGTAGCTGACGCCTTTCACGATATCGATCGTGAATGGAACGACACCCCCAGGTCCAGAAATTCCAGCGAGCTCTCCGGCTCCCGAGCTTACCGGCACCATGACCTGAAGCCCCCTGGCGTCCGGGGCCTGTGTGACCACAAAACTCAAGACGGATCCATCCCACGAGAGGCCGCTGAAAGACGACCCGTTCCGGCCATCAAGCCATCGCAGTAGCTGCGCGGCGGAGACGATCGGCACATCCCGAGCCTGAGCGGAGGAGACCGCCCCAACCCATACGGGGCTGCTCGCGGTATCCGTATGCGCATTCACCGTATAGACCCCGTAGAAGCCTTGCGGGCCCACGGCCGCGCTCAATAGCGCATCGCTTGTATACGGATATGCCTGATCCGATTCATCGGTCATCTGAGTCACGGCGTTGTACACATCGATGACGCTGCCATCAAGGTCCGCAAAACGCATCGGCATTGCGGACCCGGTGAAGTGGCCTGGGCGGCCCTGGACCCATGTGCCGGGCCAATAGTAGTAATTCGTATCGAGGCGAATGCCGTTCGCCGACTCGACGCGTGCGCCGCTTGCCCAATCCGACCAAACAATGCAGTGATGCCGCTGGCTGACCGGAGCGGGTATGTTCGGGTAGAGCGCTTGAAAGTCCGCGATCTGCTGCGTGTAAGTCGTTGAAAGCGATTGCTCCGTAAAGTCGCTGCAGCCTGTATTGATGTGTACCCCCACCTCGAATCCTTGCGCGGTATAGGCATCCGCTTGCAAGCTTGTCATGTTTCCAGGAAGCGCAAAGAGGTAGGACGTTGAGCGAACACATTCCCAGTTGTCCACGTTGCAGCCAGCGGGACTGGCGGCGAGTTCCAGATCGAAGCGGCCGGCGGTTCCTCCGTTGGCATGGTCGTCCCCCGTCATCAACATGACGGCCTTCTTACCGAATGGGAAGTACCAAAACCTGGGCAAGGGTCCGCGATCCAGATGAAGGTGATGAATCAGGTTGGCCAGAAGACGTTGCTGCTCATCCGCCTGAGGAATCGACGCGAGATTGGCAAGATCCACCCAATCCGGCTGTATATCACCGGCAGCCGCCCCATAGAACTGGTCGTTGGAGCGCTTCGGCGGCAACCCATCCCGGTCCTGATTCGCCCACGCCGGATTTCCCTGCCTCGTGTACACGATGGAAGTGGCGAGGTCATAAAGAAATGCGGCGGCATGACCTCCATTGCTTCCAACACTTCGCATGGTGACCGCGGGGTTGGTTGTAGGGGTCAAGTAGTTGGAGTAGAGTGTCGCAACCGCCGTGGCGCCGTTCAGTGAATAGCGATCCGCGACTCCGTGGAACTGCATCGGTTGAGCGACAATGCCATTGCCCGGGGCCGAGGCAGTGTTTACAGCCAGATAGGCTTCGGTGAGTGTGGTGCCGAGCGATGTGATGCCCAGCAGGCCACCCAGCTTAGAATCGGGGCGCATTGCAATCAGGTTTCCACCAGCGTTCACCCAATCCGAGAACATTGTCACTTGCGCCGTGGTCAGCGCGGATCTGGAAAGAATGGCAACATCGTAATTGGCCAGCACGGCAGCATTCACGGAGGCCAGATCAGCTACCGTGAACTGATTGAGCCCCTCCGTTCGAAGAATCTCCGCATAGTAGTTGCTGAATGTGGCGTTCGACGTAATCACCAGGATGGGTGTACCCGATCCTTGAGCCTGGAGCGATACGGCGGCAACGGCAAGCAAGCTCAGCGCGATCGCGAGCTTTAAGAAGACGCCCCTGAATAGATCAACCATGTATTTCATGCTCATGACCTTCCCGCCATGCGGAGTTTGGAATGACGCCAACGCGCAAACGGCTTGGGCGGCCGGAAGCCCGCTTCAATCTTGCGTAAAGGACTCATTGGTGTGTAAAGAACTTTTAGACGACGGGGCGTCCGCTCAAGGGCGATTCCAAATATAACGAGATGGAGATAAAAGGAACCGCCATCAGACAGCAACCACCCGCAATTGCTCGCGCAAGGAGCGAATCACGTGGTCCTGATCCTCAAAGGTCATTTCGTGGTACAGCGGGAGGATCAGCGCTGATTCCGAAACTCTATTGGTCACGGGCAGAGCGTGCTCCCACTTGCCGTCTCGATAAGGAAGCTCCCGGTGGATTGCCATGATCCCACGGCGGGTGGAAATTCCGCGATCAAGCAGCGCCTGCATTACCATATCGCGCTCGGTAGCCGACGCACCGTCCAGCCGAATCATGTAGGACTGATAGTTGTGGCGGCAACCTTCCGGCACGTGGGGAATCGTCACACCGGGCAGACCGGCAAGCGCCTCATTGTAACGCCGGGCTAGTTCCACGCGCCGCTCGATCATCGAATCGAGCCGCTGCAATTGCACGATGCCCACGGCCGCTTGAAGATCCGTCATCCGGTAGTTGTAGCCGATCTCGTCGTAACTCTCGGTGGTCACCCTCGACGCACTATGCCGAACCACATCGGAGACCGACATGCCATGTTGGCGCAGCCGGCGAAGGTGCGCGGCTACTTCGGGATCCGCCACCGTGATCATCCCGCCCTCGCCCGTCGTGAGGACCTTTCTGGGATGAAAACTGAAACACGCAAGCATCGAATGGGGATGACCGATTCGCCGGCCTTGGTAGGAGGAGCCAATCGCACAGGCGGCATCTTCAACCACGGCCAAGTTCCGACGATGCGCGATGTCGTTGAGCGAATCCATCTCGGCGGGCAATCCGATCTGATGCACCGCCAGGATCGCCTTCGTTCGAGGGGTGACGGCATCCTCGACGCGGTTCGGCTCCATGTTATAAGTGCGTTCGTCAATATCGACGAAGATGGGAGTCGCGCCAAGATAAGCGATTGCGTTCGCCGTCGCGATAAAGGAGAGGCTGGGGCAGATGACTTCATCGCCGCGGCGCACTCCCGCCGCCAACAGGCCAAGGTGCAGAGCAGTTGTACAGGAGGACACGGCAACCGCGGCTGGCGCTCCCACATACTCGGCAAATTTCTCTTCAAACTTCGCCACGCGCGGGCCCTGTGCGACCCATCCGCTTCGAAGCACTTCCACAACGGCGCTCTCTTCAAGAGAACCGAAGGATGGACGCGTAACTGGAATCATTTTTTCAGACATTCGGCTTAGCTATGCCTCCATGGCCGCGGGCACCGGCTTCAGATTCTGCTTCCAGCGAATAAGCTCTCGCAAACCTTGTTCGAGCGAAACTTCAGGCTGGAATCCCAGTTCGCTGGCGGCAAGCGCCATCGCCGCTTTGCGCCGCTGCACATTTCCCACTTTTCTAATCTCGCGGTGCTCCGGCTGAAGACTGGAACCCTTCAGCTTCAGGATCAGGGAACACAGGTCGCTGAGGCTCGTTTGAACGCCGGTCCCTAAGTTAAAGACAACGTCCGTCAGATCACTGGCCGCCGCCATGACGTATGCCCGGGCAACATCCCCGACGTAGACGAAATCCATGGACTGCGAACCGTCTCCAAAGATGAGCGGGGACTGATTCGCGTCGATCGCGTCAAGCCAACGAATCAACACCTCCGTGTAGGCTCCGGTGGTATCCATCCGGGGTCCATAGACATTAAAGGGCCGGAAGGCGATGTAGTTCAGCCCGTTCACGTCGTGCAACGCCCGAAGCATCTGTTCCGCGGCAATCTTGCATGCCCCATACATCGTCCGGTTGTTGAACGGGTGCGCCTCGTCCATGGGGAGATACGATGGTTCTCCGTAAACGGATGCGGACGAGGCCGCCATCACCTTTCGCACCCGATGACGCATTGCCGATTCGAACACATTCATCGTCCCTGTAATCAGGACCTCAACCGCCTCGCGGGGCACTTCCGCGCACCGCGTAATACGAAGCGCCGCCTGGTGGAATACGTAATCGGCCCCCTCCGTCAGCTTGTCAACCAGAGCGGCGTCCCGGATATCACCATCGAAGAAGGTTACCCCGCCACGCCCAAGGGCCGTATCCAGGTTGCGCATGCTTCCACGGACCAAGTTATCGAGAACTTTGATCTCCGATACCCCGGCTTCCAGCAACTGATCGACAATCGTGCTTCCGATAAAACCGGCCCCGCCCGTTACGAAGCAGCGGCTTCCCTCAAGACTGTTCATCAGATTTGCTCTCCCTTCGGTCACGGATCACCCGCGCGGGCACACCCGCCGCTATTGCATACTCCGGAATATCCTTGGTCACCACCGCGCCCGCTCCGATAATTGCGTGGGCTCCGACCGTCACGCCAGGCAGAAGGCTGGCGTTCATTCCAACATCGGCGCCATAACCAACCACCACGGGTGAAATCACGAGGTCAGTCCGGATCACTGGCTCGCTAATCGGGTCTCCGGTGTGCGAGGACCCCAAAACCTTTGCTCCGGGGCCCCAGCCTACGTAGTCGTGAAGTTCAAGGCATCGGGCATCGAAGTACGCCTGAGGCCCAATCCACACATGATTACCGATTCGGCAGACGCCGTCGAAGCGGCCCTGAATCATTGCCTGCGAACCGATAAACACAAAATCGCCAATCTCCAAAGTCTCCGGATGAACGAAGACTACATTCGCCCCCACCCGCAGGCCTTCCCCAACTCTCTTACAGATGGCCCCCAGGATGACACGCCGCATCACAAGATCGAGCGCGCTATCTCCCGAGGAGTGTTTCGTCAGGAGCGTCTTCAGTTCCGGCAGAGAATGCGTTTCCTTGAGAAACGCACCGAAGCCGCGTTCCCATTCCGGGTCCGGAGCTGGCGTCATGCGGCTGAAGGTCGCCGGAACCGTCCGTGCGATCACTACGGCATCTCCGCCACTTCGACGGATTCTTGGGGCTGTATCTCACGGAGAAGGCGCGCCGGGTTCCCCGCGACGATCGAGTTCGCGGGCACGTTCCTGGTAACCACGGCACCGGCCCCGATGATCGCATTCTCCCCGATCTCGATTCCCGCGAGGATTGTGGCTCCGGAACCCAGCGAAGCGCCCTTCCTGACTAACGTCGGGACTACTTTCCAATCCGCTTCCGTTTGCAGAACTCCGCCCGCGGCGGTCGCCCTTGGATAGATATCGTTGATGAAGGTGACGGAATGGCCAACAAAGACTTCATCTTCAATCGTTACCCCTTCACAGACAAAACTGTGGCTTGAAATTTTGCAGTTGCGTCCGATGCTCGCGTTTTTCTGAATCTCGACAAACGCCCCGATCTTGGTGCCGTCGCCGATCCGGCAACCGTAGAGGTTGATGAATTTCGAGAGCTTGACACCCTCGCCGAGCTCGACATCCGCTGATATGCAAATAAATTCACTCATATAAGCCGTCTCCCAGACCCGCTAGTAAGCGCCGCTGCCGCCGAAAACCGCCCCAGGCGTTTTGGCAAGTATCTCCAGATCCAGCCACAAGCTCCAATTTTGTGCGTAGAGCAGGTCGAGTCTTACCATCTCGTCGAACCTCACCCGGCTTCGCCCGCACACCTGCCACAGTCCGGTGATGCCGGGCTTCACTGTCAGCAACCGGCGGCGATGCCAAGTGTTGTACCGGTCGTATTCATAGGGAACCGGAGGACGAGGCCCAACAATAGACATATCCCCCACAAGCACATTCCAGAATTGCGGCAATTCGTCAAGGCTCGTACGCCGCAGAAACTTTCCCACCGGTGTCACGCGAGGGTCGTTCTTCATCTTGAAGCTGCCGTTGTTCGTCTCAAGATCCACAACGGCAATCTCCCCGTCGATGAACTTCGTCACGAATTCCTTGTGGAGCGACTCGTCGTTTGCCACATACATCGAACGAAACTTGAGAAACGTAAACTTTCTGCCAAAGAGGCCGATCCGTTCCTGCCGGAACAAAACCGGCCCCGGCGAGGTCAACTTGACCGCCAGAGCGATCAGAGTCACCAGAGGTACGAGAGACACCATGATCGCCAAGCTTCCAAGGATGTCGAGAGACCGCTTGACGAATAGCGAGACGCGCCGCTGCTGGTTTTTTTGCGTCTCATCGGGGTACAGGGTAAAATCCGGCGCGCCCCCGTCCAGTGGCTCTATGACCTCGTGTGGATAGACGTGGAACGAGATCTTCACCTGGCCGATCTCCTCAACGCTCAGGGTGCTCCCAAGAGCATCCGTAATACGCGCGAGAAGAGTGCGCGCAACCTGCGTTCCTTCGTCATGACCGATTTCGGTGAAGAGAATTCCGAACGTGGAATCCTCCTTGTACCAACCCTTGATATCGGTATCTCGCGTGGTAAGCACAAGTGTTTTCAGGACCTGCTCGCGAACTTGTGCATCCTCGTGCAATCGGACCAGCCGTTCCCATTCGAGAAGTACCAGCACAAACCGGCGGCCTGAGCGCTCCACGCGTTTCCGCTCAAAACACAACATCCGGCTGAACGTACTCTCGCCAAGTATCTCCACGCCCAGAGAGTGCGCGGGCGTCTCGGAAGAGGAATTGGACATCCGGGAACGAAGTCGGGTACTGAGCATAAGGATCTATTACCTTGCTAGTTCCGGGCCGGGATCAGGCGCGGACAGCCGCCTTCAAGGGGCGCCGCCCACGCCCGTGGCGACTATGCGGAGACCGTATTCGGCTCCGGCGCGCCATTGGCGGTTTCGCGCGCATCAAAAGCAGTTACGGCCTCCGCCACGGCCTCGATTTGCTCCGCGGTCAGTTCCGGATACATCGGCAACGAAACCTCGCGCCGCGATATGCGTTCACTCACGGGAAAGTCCCCGGAACGATAACCCAGATCCATGAACGCCGGCAGAAGGTGAACAGGATACGGATAGTGAATACCGCTCTGGATATCCCGCTCGCCCAGGAATTCCATAAATTCTCGCCGCTCATCGCTCATCGCGGCAAAGACGTGATAAACGTGACGGGAATCAGGA
Source organism: uncultured Solibacteraceae bacterium (assembly GCA_964639135.1). Classification (GTDB taxonomy): domain Bacteria; phylum Acidobacteriota; class Terriglobia; order Bryobacterales; family Bryobacteraceae; genus JACTMJ01. The sequence goes on from CAZXBZ010000013.1 coordinate 15,410, forward strand.
GTCTCGGTCGGAAGCTCCAGCCGCGAGCCGGCAAGCAACTTCCGATATAAAGCCGCGGTCGCGCGTCTCGACTCCGTCCAGGCCTCCAGGTAGCGGAGTTTCACTCCAAGAACCGCGCCCTGCACTCCATCCATGCGATAGTTGTATCCCTTGAGGACGTGCTCGTATTTCTTTTCGGCGCCCCAATCCCGCAGCATGCGAATGGTACGCGCATGGTCCGGATTGTCGGTCGTGACGAGCCCGCCTTCGCCATACGCTCCCAGGTTCTTACCCGGATAGAAGCTGAAGCAGCCAAGGTCGCCCATGGATCCGCAACGGCGTCCGCGATATTCCGCTCCGTGAGCTTGCGCGGCATCTTCGATTACCATGAGGCCATACCGCCGCGCCACTTCCAGAATCGGATCCATATCCGCCGGATTTCCGTAGAGATGCACGGGAAGGATCACCTTGGTCTTCGGACTGATCGCGGCTTCCAGTTGGGTGGCATCCATCGTGTAAGTTACGGGATCCACATCGACGAACACAGGTTTAGCGCCCGTATAAACAATCGCGGAAACCGTCGCCACAAAGGTGCATGGGACCGTAATCACCTCGTCGCCCGGGCCCACGCCAGCGGCGAGCAAGGCAAGGTGAAGCGCACTAGTTCCGCTGTTGACGGCAATGCCGTACTTCGCCCCGGAATAAGCCGCGAACTGTTCTTCGAACTTTGTAACCGCACTGCCGAGCACAAACTGCGTGGAATCGAGAACCTTCGTGATCTCGGCAATGATCTCGCTCTTGATCGCCAAGTACTGCGTCTTCAGATCTACAAATGGGACTTTCATCTATTTCGCCTGCCTTTCCCGTTATGCAACCGCCGCGCGCGGCGGAACTTTGCCGTTTGCCGGCACCGATCTCCCACGTTCCGACATGGACCTCGTCGCGGCCTCCAGCACGCGCACCACACGCAAGCCGGCCTCGCCGTCGGTGATCGGGGTCTTACCGTTCACGATGCAATCCGCGAAATGCTGGACCTCGATCGCAAGCGCTTCGGTTGTGTCGATTCTCGGAGCGTGCATGTCGCCCGAGCGGTAGTCCACCATCATCTGGTAGACGGCTTCATGGTTGTTGGTAATCGTCACGCCCTTGTCGTAAACCTTGATTTTTTCGCTCGTTTCGAGATCGTCATAGACGATCATGCTCTTCGATCCCCCAATGAGCGTCCGGCGAATCTTGACGGGAGACAGCCAGTTCAAATTGAGGTGCGCGATCACCGAGTTTGTACAGGTAATGCTTACGTACGCCGTATCCTCCACGGCGCCGGGCACGTGTGCCGCTCCCGTGGCCGAGACCTCGATCGGTGCCTCGGGCAAAATATAATCCATGATCGACAAGTCGTGAACCGCCAGGTCCCAGATGACATTCACGTCATGCTGGAAGAGGCCCAGGTTCACGCGGGTGGAGTCGTAGTAGTAAATGTGGCCCATTGCCCCGCTTGTGATAAGTTCCTTGATCTTTCGGACAGCGCCGGTGTAAACGAATGTGTGATCCACCATCAGCACCAGACCGCGGCGAGCCGCTTCGTCTATGAGGCGTTCGGCCTGCTCCGAACTCGCCGTGATCGGCTTCTCGACAAGCACATGCTTGCCGGCCTTGAGTGCTTCCATTGCCAGCGGAAAGTGGGTGGAAACAGGCGTTGAAATCGCCACCGCGTCAATGCGCGGATTCCGTAATATGTCCTGGTAATCGGCAACCGCTTCGACTCCTGGAAGCCGCCGGCTCACAAGCTGCCGCCGTTCGGAGCGCAGATCGGAAACGGCCACCACGGTCGTGTCCCGACTCTCGGCAAAATTCCGTACCAGATTCGGTCCCCAGTATCCGTATCCGATTACACCAACTGAAATCATTGTGTTGTACCTCCTTGCGATCTATCCAACAGCCACATCCGGGCTCTGGGCTCGCCGAGCGCTTTCGCTTACTTACGCTTATAGAAGAACGTGAGGGTCAAAAACTTACCTGGCGGCTTGCCTCATAACCGGCGGACGAGAAAAGAGGGTGGCCACGGGTGCTACCCGGGTCAGGGAACATTTGCGGATTGTCTGCCATGCGATCGGCGGCGCTTTCACCGCATCGCCAAATTCTGAACAGAAACTCATCGAACCTGAACGAACGACGGGGAAAGCACAAAACCTGGATGCCTCTCCGACCTGGATGGCCATGCGGAGCCCTTGCCCGCCCGAGATGAGTGCCGTCATGCACAATCTCGAAGCCGGAGCGTTTCCGCTTAGGATGCCCTATATTCCCTTGGCTTTTCCGCCATGGGATGGCGCGTGACATATTTTGCGTGGCTCAACGGCTCAACCAGGGCACGATCGATTTCCACTAGCGCCGAGCGCCGGATGAGGGTGATCGAAAGAACCAAACGATCCTTCCCCTGATACCGAAGAAAACTTCCCTCAATACCCGCGAATGGGCCCCGTGTCACCAGCACGGGCATTCCTTCCTGGAGCATGTCCACCGGCGCGAGCGGCGTACCGCTGCGGATGACCGTCCGAATCGCCTCAATCTCACTATCCGGGACTGCTTCAGGGACCCTGGCAACACTGACAACCTGCCGCACCCCAGGCGTCGTCAAAATCGGAAGCCAGCGTTGCTCGATATCGAAGCGGCAGAACACGTAGCCGCTAAAAAGCGGCATCGATACCTCTTTTATTCGGTCCGACCATACTTTTCGAACTATATGCATTGGAAGATAGCTTTCATAGCACTTTTGTTCTAGCGCCCTGGCAACAGTCTCTTCTTTTTTGTATGCAACTTCAATTGCATACCATTTAAGATGCATATTCATAATAATTATCCACGGAAGGTTACAAATACCTTAACTCTTGTCTTCATCCTAGGTGGCATTCTCATTTTTAAGCATAGCTGCCGCACGGAATGTCCCATATGGCACTTATTTTCCGCCGAGGACCCTAGACAGAGCCCACCCTCAACCGTCACCACCAGCCCTTAATCCGGGCTTTCCGGCGATGGAATTTTCACCTGAATTGTCGGGTGTCTGACTGTGATCGTAACTTGAGTAAGGTCATGCGTCAAGGATAATCAGGTACATCCCCATTGGCTTGTGACCTATTACTAAATCGCGTAGTACCAATAAACTTCTGTACGTACTAGTCCGTACTATACCTACGGTTCTGTTTTACTTTTCCGTACAGTAACAGCCAGACGGCAGCG
>CAZXBZ010000014.1:0-18586 GCA_964639135.1 uncultured Solibacteraceae bacterium
CCTGGCCTATGCCGCCAAGCAAGCTCACGATCTTGAACGCGCCGCCGCCTTGTTCGCCCAGGCGCTGGCGGAAGACCCCGCGAACCTTCCGCTAAGGAAAGACTTTGCCTATACGCTGCTCGCGATTGGCAAGTCCGGGGAAGCTCGCGACGAATTCGCCATCGTATTCGAACGTGACCCGAAGGATAGCCACGCGGGGCTCGAATATGCCTTTCTTTGCCACGAAACGGGCAAGCAAGAGGACGCGTGGCGATTGTTCCGCGATCTCCGCGAGGCGGAGAATCCGGAACACCGCGCGACGGCCATCAAGACCTTCGCCAATATGGAGGCGGATCTCCTTGCCCGTATCGAACGGCTGGAGGAGGCGCTCCGGCGCGACCCCGGCAATTACAGCAGCCATCTCGAACTGGCCCGCGCGCGGCGTATCCGGAACGATTTTGCTCCGGCCGCGGCCGAGTTTGAAGCCGCCTATCGCCTGAAGCCCGAATACCCGGAAGTGCTGATCGAGATGGCCGCCGCGCTCCGCGAGGCGGGCGACGAGGAGCAGGCGGCGGCGGTCACCCTCACGGCGTCGCGCTCCGCTTCGGCGTTTGTCGCGGAACGGGCCAAGGCGCTCCTGCCCCGCCGTCATCCGTACCTTGCGGAGTTCGAGGCAGCGCTGCGGTTTCAGCCAGGGCAATCCGCTCTCCGGCGTGAGATGGCGTTTTTTCTGCTCTCGCTTGGCCGCGGGGAGGAAGCGCGTGCCGCCTTCAGCGAAGTGCTTCAAGACGACCCTCATGACTGGCTGGCCGCCGCACAGTTCGGTTTTCTGGAGATGGAACAAGGGCGAACCGGGGAGGCGAGGGCGCGGCTTCAGGCGGCGCTTGCCACGAGGGACCCGGAATTGCGGCGGCGCATCGAAGAGGCGCTCGCGCGGCTGGGCGCCGTGCCGCCGCCGTCTCAAAATTCATCCGGATCCGCCGCGGCCTCCGAGATCCCCAGCGGTGCGCTCGGACGGGATCTTGCGGATGCCGAAGCGGCGAGGGAAATGGGCCGCAAGAGCTACGAGGCCGGCTTCATCCCGGATGCGATCCGCTTTTACCGGGAAGCCCAGCGGCTGGACCCCGCGAACTTCGATACCATGCTGCGCTTGGCCTGGAGCCTCAATATGGCGAAACGCGATGACGAAGCCTTGCGCTGGTTCTCCCTCGCCGCTCGCAGCCCCGATGCCGTCGTGGCGCGAGAAGCGCGAACAGCCATTCGCAATCTCGCCGCCCCCGGCCCCTCCCCCTCCGGGATGGCCGCCACCGCGAGCCATGAAGGGCCGGTGGCCAGCCTTTGGGTGATGCCACTCCACTCCACACGCTGGGGCAGCACCTTCAGTTATGCCCAGGCGAAACTCGAGTGGCTGACGCCGCGCCTGCCCGTCGTTCCCTACGCTTCCTTGCGGTTCGCCGGTGATACCACGGGCGCGGTGGGCGTGGCCGATCCCCAGTTTCTCTCGGAGAATTCGTTCATCCTTGGCCTGGGCGCGCGCACCCGCGCCTGGAACGGCGTCCTCGCCTGGGGTGAAGCCGGCTCCAGCATGGCTTACCGGAGCTCTCAGAGGCGAGAGACCGGGCGCTTTCTGCCCGACTACCGCGGCGGGCTTTCCCAGTTCCGCCTTTTCGGGCCGTCGCTGCTTGCCATGAGACCCGGCGCGTTCGCCGAAACGATGAACGATCTGGTCTATATCCATCGTTTCGACCGGGATACGCTTGCGATCTCGCGCAACCGTCTGGGGTGGAACCTGGGGCGCGTGAGCGCTCTTGGCGGCCTGCAATTCCAAACCTTTTTGAACCTCAACCTGAATGCGGATTTCAAGGGGCAGGCATGGGCGAACTTCGTCGAAGCAGGCCCGGGCGCGCGCCTTCGCTGGGCCTGGATGCCGCCGCCAGTTTCCTTCACGTTCAGCTACCTGCGCGGGCACCACACGATTCGCCGCATGGACGGCCGCCCGAACACTTACAACGATTTCCAGGCGGGTTTCTGGTATGCCTTCAGCCACTAGGCTCCGAGCGGCCGTATTGCTCGCGCTGCTCGCTACCTTCGCCGGCGGCTTGTCCGCCGCGGGTGCCGGACCCCCATCATGGATGAGTTACGCCGCGGATTGCCCGGCCCCCGGCTGGGATGCCGTGTTCGAGACGTTCGCGCTCACTCGAACCGAAGCGGCTTCCCGCGCGGAGATCCGGATTCTCCGCGGCGATGCGCCGGTGGACCGTGCCGAGATCGACGCCTGGCTCGCCCCCGGCCGCATCCTGATTGTGGAAGCCGTAAGCCCCGCCGCGCAATCGTTCGGTTTTGTGCCGTTGGGCACACCGCCCGTCGAGGCGCGCAACGTGAAGGATCGCGCGGCCGGGGAACTGCTCATCGTCTGGGAGAAGCCCGCCCGAATCCTTCCAACGCGCATGCCTCCGGGCGCGCGTGTACTGATGGAAGAGCGATGGAGTGGGATTCCCCTCGTGGCTCTCCTCCCAGCCGCTGGCGGCGCTGTTCTTTGGATGGCGGTTTCCCCTGGGGATCACGGCCATGAACGGTTTCCTCTGCTTACCGGCGCGCTGGCGGCGGCGGGCTTTCGAGCGCCTTTTCGTTCGCGTAACCTCTGGGCTTTCTTCGATTCGGCCTACCGGCGGCGCGCCGACCTCGATTATCTCGCCGCCCGCTGGGAACGCTTCGGGATCGCCGCCCTGCACGTCTCGGCATGGCAGCACTGGGAGCCGGACACTGAACGCGACCGGTGGCTCCGCCGGCTGATCGAGGCTTGCCATCGCCGCGGGATTTTAGTCTATGCCTGGTTCGAATTTCCTCACGTGAGCGAACGCTTCTGGAGCGACCATCCCGAATGCCGTGAACAGACCGCGCTTCTGCAGGACGCCCAACTGGATTGGCGTAAACTGATCGATCTGAGTAATCCGGAATGCAGCCGTCTCGTGAAGGAAGGGACATCCTCCCTGCTTGGCCGCTTCTCCTGGGATGGCGTGAATCTGGCCGAGATCTATTATGAATCGCTTGAAGGTCCGCAGAACCCCGCGCGGTTCACCCCCATGAGCGCTTCCGCGCGCAACGCCTTTGCCGCGGAGGAAGGCTTCGACCCCGCCGAACTTTTTTATGCCGCTTCTTCACGGCATCTTGCTCGTAACCGGGAGGGCCTCGATCGCTTTCTCGCGTGGCGCCGCCGCCGGATCGCTCAACTGCACGGTGAATGGCTTCGTTTCGTTGCCGGTATGGACACTCAATCGCGCAACCTGCATGTGGTGGTGACGCAGATCGACGACCAGTTCGACAATTCCGTGCGCTCGAACCTGGGAGTGGATTCGAGAGAGATTCTCCACCTGATGCACCAGCACCCCTTCACTTTTCTGGTGGAAGACCCGGCCACCGTCTGGCATCTCGGCCCCGCGCGCTACACCGAAATCGCACGGGCCTACATCAGATCCACGCCATATCCGGAGCGGCTCGCGGTGGATATCAATATCTTTCCGCGCTACCAGGAGGTCTACCCCACCAAACGTCAGACCGGGGTGGAGCTCTACCGCCTGGTGCGTGCCGCCGCCCGCGCCTTCCCGCGAGTGGCTCTTTATTTTGAACATGCGCTGGAGACGGAAGACCTGCCCTTTTTGAGCGCGGCCGCGCTGCCCGACGTAAAGGGCGTGCGCGAGGGGGATGGTTTGAGAGTGGAGAGCGTGCGAGCGGTGGGCGTCTCCTGGCGGGGGCCGGTGCGCGTGAACGGCGCGGAGTGGGCCGCGAAGGACGACGAAACCGTTTGGCTGCCCGCGGGCAGGCACCTGCTGGAACGCGGTATCGAAGATCCCCCGTTTCTCTTGCTTTACCTCAGCGGGGAAATCCGCCAGTTGCACGGCGCCGGCCCGCGCCTGGAGCTTCACTACCGGAGTGACGCCCGCGCCATTGCGATCTTCAACGAACCGCCCGCCAAACTTTGGCTTGACGGCGAGCAGATCTCCGCGCCCGTTTACGAGGCCGCGCGGGGCTATTACTTGTTTCTTCCACCGGGGGAACACCTGGCCGCGGTGGAAGCCGGGCATATCGCCGAAACCAGCCGCTAACTCTCGCGCTACCATCAAAGCGATGCGGTTGATCGTTCAGGTCGTCTTTCTGTGCGTCTTTGTTCTCGCGGCGTCCGCCGTGAACGAGAACCAGCTCGCGGCGGCCCACGATGAAGATCTCGACGGCGACGGTCTTGGGGATGCGTTTGAACAGGCGCTGCTCGATCGTTTTCTTCCGCGCTTCCACCTTAGCCGGGGCGAGTGCGCCGAGAAGCCCGCGCTGTTCGCTCCCGGCGAGGAGGAGCCGCGCGTTCTCGCCATGGATGGCGTCATCTATGGCCAAGCCTTCCCGGTGCGGAGCGGGGAAGAGGAGTGGATCGAACTGCACTACTACCATCTTTGGGCGAAGGATTGCGGCCGGTGGGGCCATCCATTGGATGCGGAACACGTCTCCACGCTCCTGGGTGCGCCGTCGCTTCATTCGCCGCCCTCCGCGTGGCGCGCACTCTATTGGTACGCCGCCGCGCACGAGGATACCGTCTGCGACGTGAGCCACGGGGCGCGCGCCGAACTGCTCGGCGCGGAGGATCGCGGAGCCAGAATCTGGGTGTCCAAGGCCAAGCACGCGTCTTACCTCGCGCACGAACGCTGTAAATTTGGCTGTGGCGGGGACGAGTGCAAGGATCCGCGTGAAATGGCGGTGCCGCGCGTGGTGAACCTTGGCGAGCCAGGACGCCCGTTAAACGGCTCTCTTTTTGTTTCTTCCGCCCGCTGGCCCCTGGCGGAGAAGCTCGGCAGCGATTTTACGGATGCGGTTCGCCGCCAGCTTGCCTCCGCTCCCGCGAATCGGATCGTCTCGATAAACCAGGCGCTGCCGCCCGTTCGCGCCACCATCCTGGCCGGTGAAGAAACACTGAGCGGTGCGAGCACTGGCGCGCGCCACACCGATAACGCTCTCAAGGCGGGCAGTGAAGCCACGGACAACGCCCTGAATACCGGCCACAAAGCTACCGGGAACGCACTGGCGGCCGGACGTGACGCCACCGGGCGCGCCCTGGTCCGCGCCTTTCGCGCCACCAGGCGCTTTGTAACCGGCACGGAGCCTGAGCGAGAGCGGGCGTCCGGCGTTCCAGGGGCGCAAGACGCCGGCGGCCAGCCAGCCGAGCCGGGGAATCCCTAACCCGCGCGGCGGCTATTGATCGCGCCGCTCATCGACGCACTCGCTGGAGAACGTGATGATGGGGAAGACTTCGGGAATGTGCGAGTCGTAATGGCCATGGCGATTCCAACTCCAGCCCACTCCTGGGTCGAGCGGTTTGCCGTCCTGGCCCACGGTCTGGAAGCGCGAACAATCGATCCGCCACTGGTCGCCGTCGCGCGGCGGAAGAGACCGGCCGTCGGCCAGGCCGTGGAGGCTCCGCCACGGAATGGCGATTTCCGCGCTCCACCCCCGGTCGATGTCGTCCCGCTTGTTTAGCGTGCCGTCCACATGCACCGCGTGCTTCACTCCGGGACAGTCCCAATCCAGGAAGCCCCATCGTTCACCGCGCGGATGCACGTGGCCTCCCACGCCGTCGAGCACCAGTGTACGCTGTGTCGCGGGGTCGAACTCCGGCCGCCCCCAGAAACGCCCGCCTGGATGATGAGCGTCTTTCCAGATCCAGAAGACCTCGTAAATCACGTTGCGGGCGCTGATCTCGAACTCGTAATAGCTGTCCTTTCCGGCGATGAACAGTTCAAGGTCGTTCTCCTCCCAGATCTTGCTGTCGCGCTCGGTGAATGTGCCCCAGACGTCGGTTTCTTCGGCCGTGTAGCCAAAGTAGAGATAGGTATCGTCCCAGAGCATACGTACTCTGGTGTCAAACCACGCGGGCGCGCCGGTTACGATTTCAACAAACGGGTTCGAAACAGGCGCGCTTTGCCATGACGCTTCGTCGAGCTTGCCATCGATCGTGATCGCCTCCCGCGTGCGGTAGCAGGTATAGCGGGCGACGTCGGTTAAAAATGCCATGAATGGTTCATCCTCAAAAAGCAGAAAAGCTAAGGATAAGCTTCCGAGAGGCTGAACGTCTAATCGTGAGCCTGGATTCTTAGACGGAATGGCGGCCCGAGAGCCCCGCGCAATCGAAAATAATCTATCCTTCCACGCGCTTCCGATTCACAATGGGTAGACCTATGTGTGAGCGAAGGGTCCGGAAACATGAGTGAATCCCTGGAACGCCTGGTGGCGGAATTACGGGAAGAGCTAACGCGGATGGAGGCGCGGGTACGGGCGCTGGAGCGTCGCGAGGTGCGGTTCGGCGGCTCTCTGGCGGGCCGCACGCGCCTGGGTGAGGGCGCCACCTCTGGAGCCGCGGAATCAGCCAGAGTCCCGGCCCAGGCACCGGCATCCACGGTAATCGCGCCTCCGCCGCCTCCTGCCGTCACGGGTGTCTTGGCTTCCGCCGCGAGGCCCGCCGCGCCGCCTCCGCCTCCCGTAATTCGCGGAGAATCGCTTGCCGCGACGGACCCTGGCTTGCGCGCTTCCTCGCCCCCATCCGCGCCAGCCGCGCCCAAGGCGGGGGCGGAGCCCGCGGCGGGGGGCGATCTGGAATCGCGGATGGGGCTTCGCTGGGTGAACCGGATCGGAGCGGTGACGCTGATTCTGGCGGCTGCATTCGTCTTCAAATACGCCGCGGACAATGGCTGGCTTGGCCCGTGGGCGCGAGTGTTCATCGGCATCGCGGCGGGCGCTATCGCCGTGAGTGGGGCCGAACTGCTCACGCGGCGTGGCCATCGCGTAGTGGCGCAAGGGGTGGCGGGCTTCGGAATCGCGCTTTTCTACCTCTCTCTCTGGGCATCCTTCCAGGTTTTCGAACTCATGCCGCAACTCGCGGTGTTCGGACTGATGGCGGTTGCCACCTTGCTCGGCGGGGCGCTGGCGCTTCGATACAACGCCCAAGCGCTGGCCGTGCTCGCGGCGGCCGGCGGCTTTCTGACGCCGATTCTGCTCAGCACCGGGGAGAACCGGCCCTGGGCGTTGAACGCCTACCTGCTGTTGCTGGCGGCGGGAGCCGTTTTTCTGGCGGTAAGGAAGCGGTGGCGCGGCCTCGCGTGGATGGCCTATCTCGGGACCAAGACGCTCTATTGGGCAGCGGTGTTCGAGGACGAGGGCAGGGAACCTTATCACCCCGATCTCGTGTTTGGCGTGCTTTACTACGCGCTGTTTCTCGCGACGCCATGGCGTGAAATCGCGGTGCTGGCACAAGTCTCATTTGGCTTTGCCGTGCTGAGTGCCGGTTTTTGGGCGGCATCCTCTGGCTGGACCTGGCACATTGTGCTGCCCCTTGTGGCCGGGCTCTGTGTCGCCGTCTACCGGAAGCGGGCCGTCGAGGCCGTTGCCGCCATGTTCACGGCGCATGCCGCCGCGGCATTCGGCTTCTTGCTGGGCGCCATGATCGGCGCGGATCATACCGTGCCGAAAGATGCTTTCGGGATGCTGACCCTGACGGCCGTTTGGGCGTTCTTCGCCGTCTGGGCGTTCGGCTTCTGGCTGAGATTGCCGAAGGCGTTGCCGTCAACCGTTGCCGGGATCTTCGCGATCCACTCCCTGGCCTTCGCGGGCACGGGTTTGGCGCTGATTGACGCCGCCGGATGGCAAGTTACGGGTAGCTTTCTCTTCGCGCTGGCGGCGGTGCATTTGCCTCTGAGCCTGCCCGCGGTGATCCCGCTGGCTGGGGAGGGCCGGTACCGAACGGTCGCGCTTGCCGCGCGGGGTCTTGCCGTGTTCTTTCTGGCGTGCGCCGTGCCCCTTCAACTGCACGGGCCGCTGGTAGTGGTGATCTGGGCGGGCATGGGGCTGGCGCTCGCGTGGACGTCCTCGGGACAACGCAGTCTCCCGATGGAAGCGGCGGCCTATGTGCTGTTTTTTGCCGCTTTTGTTCGTCTGACGGCGTACGACTGGCCGCGCGCGGCATCCGATCTCGCGCCGTTCGCTCATGGCGTGTTTTTTGCCGCGATTCTGGCAGGGATCGCGATGCTCGCCGCCGCGTGGCCGTGGCGGGGAAAGGAACACCGCTGGATAGCGGCCTTCGGCGGGCATCTCACCATCCTGAGCGCATTGATCGTCGAGACCGTCCGCTGGGGCGAACGAGATGCGCCCGGCGGCAGCGCGCTTATCTTTGAGACAGCCGTGATTTCCGCCATTTTGAGCGTGTACGCCGCCGCTCTGGTGGCGGCGGGCGTGGCGGCGCGCTCCCGCGTAAACCGCGTCGCCGGCCTCGTGCTGCTATTGGTGGTGGCCGTGAAGCTTTACCTGTTCGACGTCTGGCTGCTGGACACCCTATTCCGCATCGTGGCGTTCGGGGCGCTCGGCAGCATGCTGCTGGCGACTTCGGTCCTCTACTCCCGCCTCAAGGGCGCGGTACGCAGCCTGCTCAACGGCGAGACGGCGGGCCCAGCGCCGGCGGCCGGAGCCGAATTGCCGGAGTAACCGCTGGCTGTGTGCCGCGGGCCGCTCCCAGCCCGCCTGTGCCATGATGGGCCAGTGAGGACGATGAAGTGCTTGCCGGTTCTGCTGCTGGCGGCGTGTCTGGCTTCCTGCCAGGATTCGCGCTCCGCCACGCCCGCTGGAACTGGATCCAGCGATCTCGCCCGGCGGGTGCTGGTGGTCTACAACGCGAGGCTGCGCGATTCTCCAAGCGTCGCCAGGGATTACGCGAAGCTTCGCAACGTGCCTGATCGCAACCTCTGCCCGGTCTCGCCGCCGGGCGATACGGCTCTCAATATCGCCGATTTCGAGAAGACGGTGAAGCAACCCGTGCGGGCCTGCCTGGAGAAGGCCGGATCGCGCGATGTGCTTTACATCGTGCTGAGCTACCGCATGCCCTTTCGTGTTATCGAACCGGATGGCAAGGTGAACCTGGCGCTGGATTCGCTGCTCTCGGACGTCTGGGATGAGGTCATACACGAACCGTATCCGGAGCGGAATCTTTCCCCTCATCCCTACTTTGCGCCGGGCGCCAGCAAGGCCAAACGCTATCCCGGCTTTGTGCCGCTCAGCCGGTTCCGCGCGCAGTCCGCCGCGCCGCGCCTCTATTCGGTATGGCGGCTGGACGCACCCACCGAGACGCTGGCCGCGGATTTCGTCCGCAAGGCGCTGCGGACCGAACGCGCGGGAGGCCCAAAAGGGCGCGGCTGCTTTGACCGCAACTCCGGGCCGCTTGGCGACGCGGAAGACCGGGGCTATCCCGCCGGCGAGTGGGATATCGAACGAGCCGCCGGGCTGGCGCGAGCCGCTGGCTGGGAGGTTTTGCTCGACGAAAATAAGGAAGAGTTCGGCACGCCTCCCGCGCCCGAGCGCTGCGACAATGCGATCTTTTACGCGGGCTGGTACAGCTTGAACAACTACAACGATGCGTTTACCTGGGCCGAGGGGGCCATCGGAATTCACCTCGACAGCCTCTCGGCGCTGCACCCGCGCAGCGGCACGAACTGGGCGGCGAACGCCATCAAACGCGGGATCACCATCACAAGCGGGGCCATCGATGAACCATACCTCACGGGGCTGCCGCACCCGGACGGCGTGCTGCGCAACCTGTTCGAGGGAGCGAACGCGGGGGATGCCTTCCTCCGCAATACTCTGTCCGTGAAGTGGCGGGTGATCCATCTCGGAGATCCGCTCTATCGTCCGTTTCCCGAGGGAGCGGGGCCGTGGGCGCAACCGGCGCGCGCGGGCACTGATAGAATCAAAGATCCATGAAGACCGCGTCGTGGATTTCACTTGGCTTGGGCGGAGCCGGCGCGCTGGCCGGGCTTGCCGCCTATGCCGTGAACGGGCGCTCTTCCACACTGCTGGCTCCTTCGGTGTGGCATGGCCCGCGCGACCGGAATGCCTATGCCCTGACCTTCGACGACGGCCCCAGCGAAAGCACGCCGCGGCTGCTGGATCTGCTGGATTCGCACCGCGTAAAGGCTACGTTCTTTCTTGTGGGCGAGAACGTCCGCCGCCTGCCCGGCATCGCGCGCGAGGTGCTGCTGCGCGGTCACGAAGTGGGCAACCACGGAGACCGCCATCCCTACTACTGCTTCCAATCGCCCCGATTTGTCTTTCGGGATATTCTCCTTGGACAGCACGCGATCGAGGACGCTCTGGGCTTCTCGCCGTGGCTTTTCCGCCCGCCCTTCGGGCTGCGCTGGCCGGGGATGAGGGCGGCGCAGAAATACTGCGGCCTGGTGGGCGTGCAGTGGAGCGTAATGGGAAGGGATTGGCGGCTTGACGCGGGCGGGATCGCTCAGCGGCTGGTGGATGGCGTGGAGCCGGGGGCGATCCTCTGTCTGCATGACGGCCGCGAACTGGCGACCGACCCGGATATCCGCCCCACGATTACCGCCGTGCGCGCGTTTCTGCTGCACCGGGCCGCGCGGGGTCTCACGCCCGTGAGCGTCTCCGGCCTGTTTGTTCCGGAATACGACGCGGAACTCCGGGCTTTGGCGCTTTCCGGGATGCCCGCTCCCCTGGATTGAGAACGGCGGCCGCCCGCCGCGAAAGCACGGATATGGAATTCGCGGAGCGGCGCGCGGATGCACTCTCCTGCTTTAGCGTGCGCCACCCCATGGCGCGCGGTACGGCGAGTCGACAAGCTTCGTCGCCGCCTCCGAAGTTGTGACACGCCGCGTGGAGGTGTCCCACAGGTGTTTTTCGAAGGGCATCCGCTGCGCCAGACAGCCGAGCAGCAGGGCTTCGGTCACCGGCGTTTGCGAAACCACATCCGCCTTCGGCGTTGGGCCTCCCTTGCATGCCTTCAGCCACTGGTCGATGGCGAGGTCCGGCGCCGTCTCGGTCTTGGGCCGGGGCCGCCAGACGTAGTTCTTGTTCTCCGGGTAGACGCGGGGCGCCTGCCCGTTGAAGCCCGCCACCAGAATTCCCTTATCTCCCACGTACATCACGCCCTCGGCCTGGCCGCGGAAGCGCCGTTCTGAATCTTCCGCCAATCCGGCGGGGCGCTCCGGCATCAATCCCCCGTCGTACCAATGCAGCCGCAGGGGCTTCCGGCCGCCGTTGGCCGGAAAATCCAGATGCACGATGGAAGCCAGCGGGTAAGTCGCCTTATGCGGTTGGCTTACCGATGATTCCACCGCCACCGGCGGCGTCAGGTTCAGAATATGGAACAGGCCGGCAAAACTATAGCAGCCCATGTCGCCGAACGAGCCGCAGCCGAAATCCACCCACCCCCGCCACACGAACGGCAGGTACGCCGTATGGAAGGGCCGCTCGGCCGCGGGGCCCAGCCACATATCCCAGTCGATGTTCTTCGGCACGGGCATCGCTTCCGCCGGAGAATTGATACCTTGCGGCCAGAAGGGGCGGCTGCTCCAGTTATGCACGTCGGTCACGACGCCGATCGCGCCGTCCTCGATCCACTGCTTGATCGTTTGCGATTCGTAAGTCGACGGGTTGTTCACCGTCACGGACGTAGCCACGCGGGTTTCCCGCGCGGTCTTCGCCATGCGATGGGCTTCGCCGATTGAATGGGTCATCGGCTTCTGGCAGAGTACGTGCTTTCCCTTGCGCATCGATGCGATGGCGATGGGCGCATGCCAGTGGTCCGGCGTCGCCACGTATACCGCGTCGGCGCCCGTCTCTTTCTCCAGGAGCTCCCGGTAATCGGCATAGACGCCGCAGCCTTTGTACGTGCCCGATGCGCGGCGGCTCGCGTAGTAAGCTTCCACAACACGCTTCGCCGGAATCCGTCCCCCATTCCGAGGCTGGTACGAAAAATATCCGTCAGGTCCTTGAAGCCGGGGGAGGCCAGGTCCGCTCCCCACTGCTCATAACCTTTCCCGAGCAGTTCCCGCGCCTGCTTCAACAGGGCGTTCTCGCCGTATTCCGCATAGTCGAGGCTGCCTTCGTTGCAGTCGCAAACAGCCACGATCCGGACATCCGGCCGCGCCAGCAGGTCCATGCTGATCGTCATTCCCTGCCTGCCCATGCCGACCGCGGCGACGGTCACCTGGTCGCTGGGAGCCACCTGGCCCTGCCCGCCCAGCACATGGCGCGGGACGATCGTGAAAACTCCCGCCGCCACTTTGGCGAACGCGCGTCGCGTGGGTCCGGATGAAGTCTCCGTGTTCATCGAATTGCTCCTCGCGGCTTCCCGCTGGGACAAGGCTCCCCGTCAAACCTTCTTGAGCACCACGCGCTCGACAATTGCCTTCGCTTCGAGAACCGTCTTTACTTCGAGAGCGAACTGATCGTCGGGAGAAAGAGCCGGCGCGTTTCTGCCCTGGCGCGGCGTGACTTCGAGACCCCACCACCCCTTGTAGCCGCCGTCCAGGGCGGTCTTCACCAGCTTTTCCGCGTCGAAATTCGGATCTTTATTCGGGCCCCAGGTGCCCTTCACCGAAAGCCCTTTGGCGTAAGGTAAAATCTTGCGGGAGTTCTCGTAGAAATTCGTGCCGGGGTTCCAGTTCCCCAGATCGCAGAGCAGGCCGAACTTCGGGTGATTCACGTCTTTCACCAGGCGCACCAGCACATCGGGATCGGAGGAAGCGCGTCCGTGGTTTTCCACGATGATGTTCAAACCGCTGCCGTTTGCATAATCGAGTATCCAGTGGATCGTCTCCGCGGCGCGTTTGGTCAGGTCCGGGTCCTTTGTCCAATCCTCGGCGCCCCCGTACATGTTGATCCGCACCGAATGGCAGCCGAGATAGTGCGCCGTGTCGACCCACTTCCGGTGACAAACCGCCGCCAGCTTGCGTTCCGCGGCGTCCGGCGATGCCGTGGAGCCTTCGCCATCCACCATCAGGATTGTCTGCTTTACGCCGGCGTCGGCGAAGGCTTTTTTCACCTTTTGCAGGTACGAGAGCACCGGGTTCTCAAAGAACTGGTTCACGTGCTCGAGGGCGCCGATTCCCACCTGGTCGCGCAGGATCGAGGGCATGTCGAGCAGCTTCCACTTCCCTTGGAAGAAGCTCCGGCTAAACGACCACGCCGCGAGAGAAATATCCTGTTCCGGTGGTACGGCGGCCGCCGCCATCGAGCAGGCCACGCCCGCGGCGGAGCCGAGAATCGAACGTCTGGAGATGTTCATGGTGTAGATACTCCATCACAGCGCGGGGCCGGAGGCAAGTGCGTCCCGCGCTCAAAAAATTCGCGGAGAAGGATTGTCCGGTGTTCCAGCGATCCCCCGGCGGTTAGCATTCGGGCAGCGTCACCGCCACCGCCAGGCCGCCGAGCGATGTTTCCTTGTACTGCCGGGCCATATCTTCACCGGTCCGCCGCATGGTGGCGATCACGCTGTCGAGCGAAACCAGATGCCGGCCGTCGTTATAGAGGGCAAGCCGCGCGGCGTTCACCGCCTTCACCGCGCCCATCGAGTTTCGCTCGATGCATGGGATTTGCACCAATCCGCCGATCGGATCGCAGGTAAGACCCAGGTTATGTTCCATGCCGATTTCGGCCGCGTTTTCCACCTGAGCGTTCGTACCGCCCAGCACGGAGGCCAGCGCCCCCGCGGCCATCGAGCAGGCCACGCCCACTTCTCCCTGGCAGCCCACTTCCGCCGCCGAGAGCGATGCGCCCACCTTATAGAGAATGCCGATCGCCCCGGCCACCATCAAGAATTCCACCGCCGCGCGCTGCCGCTCCGCTTCACTGGCGTCCTCCGCCACGTGCCGCAGGTAATAGCGAAGCACCGCGGGAATGATACCGGCCGCGCCATTCGTGGGCGCGGAAACCACGCGTCCCATGGCCGCGTTCTCTTCGTTGACGGCGATTGCGTATACGCTCAGCCAGTCCATGGCTTCACCGCCCGGAGCCGCCGTCCAGGAGTCGGCGATGGATTCCCGTAGCCTCCGGTACATCGCGGGCGCGCGCCGCCGGACCCCCAGCCCGCCTGGCAGGTCGCCCGCCGCGTGCAGCCCCGCCTCGATCGAGCCATCCATCACCGCCGCGATCTTCGAGAGCCCCGCGGTGATCTCCGCGTCGCTCCGCAGCGTCCGTTCCCAATCCCAAATCAGGTCCGCGATCCGTATTCCGCGTTCGCGCGCGGCTTCCAGCAGTAACGCTCCGCTCAGGTACGGGTATTTTTTTGACGAGGCGTTGTCTTCCTCGTCGATCGGCGTGCCCGCGTGATCCACGACGAAGCCACCGCCCACGGAATAGTACACCGTTTCGGCCAGCACGACGCCCTTGCCGTCGAACGCCGAGAACCGCATTCCATTCGGGTGAAAAGGCAGCACCTCGCTCATCCGGAATTTGATGTCGTCCGCGATGGCGAAAGGGATTCGCCGCGCGCCCGCCAGCGGCATGAAGCCGCTCGCGCGCGTTTTCTCCTCGATCTCCGTCAGTTCGCCGGCCGCGATCTCTTCCGCCTTCCGGCCCGCAAGACCGGCGAGAACTGCTTTATCGGTGCAGTGCCCGCGCCCCGTGAGCGCCAGGGAGCCGTAAAGCTCACAACGCACGCGCTCGCATCTCGCCAGTACATCGCCGTCCCGCAGACTGCTTACAAAGTGGAACGCCGCCCGCATCGGCCCAAGCGTATGGGAACTCGAAGGACCGACTCCAATTGAAAACAGATCGAATACGCTCACCGGCATGGCTATTGAACCCTTTCGCGCGCCACCTAGGGCCCGAACGCCGGACCCTCATCGGCAACGAGGTGCGCCCTCATGAAGGGCGCGACTAACTGAAACTCTTCGCTTACCGTCTCGATCGCCGCCGCGACCTCATCCGGCGCCCCGTTTTGCGCAAGCTCTTCGAGACGCCCGCAGGCGGCCATCAATCTTTTTGCGCCCAAGCTGCCGCAGCTTCCCTTGATCTTGTGAGCGGCGTTTCGAAGCTCGTCCCGCTGCCCGGCGTTCGTGAGTCCGCGAATCTCGCCGATGCGTTCCCCGGTGTCTTCGAGGAACAATCGGATCACGTCTTGAACCAGTTCCGGGTCGAGATCGGCGCTCAGCCGCTGAATCGCCTGGTCCAGTTCCAAGCGCACCGGGTCTTCGAGCGTGGCGGGGGAGGACGCCGCCGGCTCGGGTTCCACCCCCGCGGCCACCGGTGTCCATCGGGCGAGAACTTCGGCTAGCGCCTCGATGCGCACGGGCTTCACCATGAACTCGTCCACGCCCGCTTCCTTGCAGCGCTGGCGGTCCTCCTCATGGCTGAATGCCGTCACCGCCACGATCGGTACACGGCCGATCCGGTCTTCGTGGCCGCGAATGAAGCGCGTGGCCTCGAGGCCGTCCATATCCGGCATCTGGTAATCCATCAGGATGACGGCGTACTTTTCCTGGCAGGCCGCGTGTACCGCTTCAAGCCCGGTCGAGACGACATCCGCGTGCAGCCCCAGCTTTTCCACCATTCCCTGAATCACCCGCTGGTTCACCGGGTGGTCTTCGGCAATCAGGATTTTCGCGAGCTTCCGGCGCGCGCCCAGCCCGGCGGCCAGACGAGTGTCGCGGCGGGAGAAGCTGATGCACCACCCGTCGGTATCGTCGCCGAGTCTCGCCGGGGCAGCCGTTGCTTCCAGCCTGGTAAGTTCCTCCGGGTTTGAGCGGAACACGCATGCGGATCGGTAGACACGTTCCCATGGAATGCGATGGCCTTCCGATGCCTCCGGGCCGGAAGCGCCTTGAGGTTCATCTCCGAACGCGGATTCGAACGCGAACACCTCCTCGAAGCGCCGCAATGCCACGTCCTGCTGGTCGATGCCGAGTTCCCCGGCCAGAGCGCCGCTCACCGAGACAATGTTGCCCGCCGCGTCCAACAGGCACTGGCCGATCGCTCTCTCGTCACAAATACCCACCAGAAACCGGTCGCGCAGCGCCCGGCGTTCGCGGCTCGCCTGCAATTCGTGCTTTTCCGTTCGCGCTTCGATCCGCAGCGCGATCTGCCGGGAGATCTCGCTCAACAGGCTCGCCGTTTCCTCCGGCGGCCGCGCTTTGGCCACCGGGTGCGCCAGCACCAGGATCGCGTACGTATCCTCGCCTTCCACCACAAAACGCCGCATCCACAGAAAGCCCGGACGGGATGTCATGGCGGTGGCCATGAGGTTCACGGCTTCCGGGCCGCCCGCCGCGTCCAGACAGCAAAATTCGTGCGCGCCGGTATCGAGAACATCGGGCAGCAGCAGCGCCGCCGTGTGCGCATCCTCCGCCGTCATCCCGCTTGTGGATGTCACCCAATAGGTCTCGCCTCGCTGCAGAAACAGCGCGGCCGTTTCGGTCAGCGCCACGTGGGCCGCCAGGCGCAGCAAGCCCTCGACGGCGTCGGATGGCAGTGCGTACGGCAGCACCCGGGTGCGCAAGGATTCGATCAGGGATGGCATCGTCCTGTCTCAACTTCCAATGAGATTCGGTCCCCCGGCGGAGGCTGCGTGGAACGCCGGTCAAGGGCGGCCTCGAACTCCCTTGCATTATCACTCAGTGCCGTCACGGATTCGAGCCGTCGCGCGTACTTCAGCGCAAATTCCTCCGGCTGAGGCATCATAGTAACCATGAACCGTCGTGATTTGTTTCGAATCGGCGTCAACGGCGCTGCTACTTTAGCCGTGGCCTCGGAGCAGGCTCGCGCCGCCGCGGCCCACCCCGCCGGCGCTCCGCATCCGGTCAATACCGAAAGCACGCAGGCCGCGCAAGCGAGCGAATGGCGGCCGTCCGTCTTCGACGATCATCAGAACCAGACGGTCATCGCACTCACCGAATGTATCATTCCCGAAACCGATACCCCCGGGGCGAAAGCCGCTCTCGTCAATCGGTACATTGATCTGTTTCTGCGCGACGGCGATCCAGCCGCCCTGGGAGACTTCGTCTCGGGGCTCAACTGGCTCGACGGTTACGCAATTCGTTCCGCTTCCGCCCCGTTTGTCACGCTGCCGGAGGCGCGCCAAGTCGAGATTCTTGAGGTTCTCGACGGTGGCGGGCCCGGCCTTGAGAGCGGCCAGCGATTTTTCCGGTCTCTCAAGGCGCTTACCGCCCGCATCTATTACGCCACCGAAGCCGGCTTCAAGGAGTTAAACAAAGGCGGGCGCGTACCCGCCGGCTTTGGGGCG
The DNA here is from genome assembly GCA_964639135.1 of uncultured Solibacteraceae bacterium. GTDB lineage: Bacteria > Acidobacteriota > Terriglobia > Bryobacterales > Bryobacteraceae > JACTMJ01. Next base: position 17,048 of record CAZXBZ010000014.1, read on the forward strand.
AACGGCAGAAACAGCGAGTAATCGCTCCTCGGACCACCCGCGCATGCAATATCCGGATTCGGTCGATTTTCTCTATCGGCTGGGCAACGAAATCAAGTCCGCCAAGTTCGGCCTGGAGCGTATCCGCGCGCTGCTCCACGCTCTGGGCGACCCCCACCACCGGTTCCAGACTGTTCATGTCGCGGGCACCAATGGCAAGGGTTCCACCTGCGCGATGGCCGCCGCGGCTCTTCGGGCTGCCGGACGCCGTACCGGTCTTTACACCTCTCCCCACCTTATCGAGCCCACGGAGCGCATTCGCATCGACGGCGACGATCTCTCCCGGACGGCGTTTCTCGACGTGTTCCTCGAAGTGCATCACACGGCCGAGGCCATGGTGGCCCGCGGGGATCTCGATCTGCACCCCACCTACTTCGAAACCATCACCGCCATGGGCTTCCTCGCCTTCGCCCGCGCCGGAGTGGAATGGGCGGTCGTCGAAGTGGGGCTTGGCGGCCGCCTCGACGCCACCAATGTGGTCACGCCCGCGCTCAGCGTCATTACCCCAGTGGATTATGACCATGAAGCCTGGCTGGGCCATGGTATTGAGGCCATCGCGAGCGAGAAGGCCGGGATCCTGAAGCCGGGCGTGCCCGCCCTGTTCTCCGCGCAGCGCCCCGAGGCGCTCGCGGTTCTCGAAGCCCGCGCCGCCGAACTGGGCGTGAGCGCGCACCATGGCGCGGAGTGGCGGATCTCCGATCTCGAGGCCGGCCTTGAAGGCTCGCGTTTCACAGCCACTCGCACTCAGCCCCTGCGTATCGAATGTCCTTTACGCGGCGCATGGCAGGTTGAGAATGCCCGGACGGCCGCCGCCGCGCTGGATCTTCTGGGCGTCGATGCCACGGCGATCGAACGGGGCATCCGGCAAGTGCGCTGGCCTGGGCGGCTGGAGCGTGTCTCCACCCGCCCCGATATCTTTATCGATGGAGCGCATAACCCAGCCGGGTGCGCCGCGCTCGCCGAATACATCCGGGCGTCAAAAGGCGCGCACCGCACCTGGCTGGTTTTCGGAGCCATGCGCGACAAAGCGATCTCTGAAATGGCTGCCCGGCTCTTTCCGCTTGCCGACGAACTCATCCTCACCGCGCCCGCGCAATCGCGCGCCCTTCGCCCGGAGGCGCTTGCCGAAGAGGCGGGCATGGATGGGCCGCGTCCATCCCACATTCACGTTGCGCCCGGCTTTCAGGAAGCCATGGAGATTCTGCGCGCTGCCCGCCCGGAAGATCGCGTCTTTATCGCCGGCTCGCTCTACCTCGCGGGGGAAGCAAAGGCCGGGCTTGCCGCGCACGGCCTGAGGCGCGCTTCGTAGAATGGTACAGTCGGTCGAGCCAAAACATCGCATGCCTGAAGCCGGAAGTGAAGAGATCCTGGGGCGTCCCCGAGCCGCCATGGCGGAGCCGCCCAAAGACCGGCTTACTCCCGCTTACCTCTTCGCCGTGGGTGTCAAAGCCCCGCTGATCTGCGTCTCCACCATCGTCATGGGGAGTATTTCTTTTTTGT
>CAZXBZ010000015.1:0-18244 GCA_964639135.1 uncultured Solibacteraceae bacterium
CCATCGGGAAAGCGGAAACGCTGGAAACGAGACGGCAACCGTGGTATAGAAGAAAGGTAGAGGTAATCAAACACCCCGCGTCAGCGGGCAGTCGTTACTTCCCCAGGATCTTAGAACGAGCGCCGGGTTCCGTGCAGCCCAGGGCGTGAATTTTCAGACTGATTCCGGCCGCCACGGGTATTCTCAAGTATCTGGCCTATTGCCGCCGCCATGGCCGTACCCGATCCGACGTGCCCTCTAGACACTTCCAAGCGGGAAAGTGCAACCTTTTTCAGGAGATCCTCCGATTCATGGATGAAGATCGCAAATACCGCCAGCGCGGATACCAGGATTCCGGATCCCCCGCGGGTACCGGTGAGCGCAGGGAAGGTTCGCGTTCGCGCGCCCCGCGAGCGAAGCTGCCCTTGGACGTAACCGGCCCCCGTCTCCCGAGGCTGGTGGAAAGCGTAGCCGCCTCCCGCTGCTTCAACTGCGCGACGACGCTTCCCGAGAATACGGATTTTTCCGGCTTGTGCCCCAAGTGCGGCGCGGCGCTGCATTGCTGCAAGCAGTGCGCCTATTTCGAGCCTTCCGCCCGCTTCCAATGCCGCAAACCGATTCCGGAGCGCATTGCGATGAAGGATCAGGCCAATGAATGCGAATGGTTTTCTCCGCGGGTGACGGTGGCGCGCGACGTAAAACCGCCCGCGCCGGCCCCGTTTTCACCACGCAATGGAAGCCGCCTGGACGAACCGGCGCCAAGAACAAGCAGCGACGCGCGCGCGGCGTTCGACAGCCTGTTCAAGAAATAGCGCGGCCATCCTGGCAGCCGCGTCCCGCGCGAACCGAACCCTCGCCGCTCCCCCGGTCTACTGTTTCCGCAACAACTCCTGCGTAAGGATCGCGGCGCGCTCGGCGAGGCTGCTGGCGACAGCGGGGTCGCTGGCGCGCAACTGGGCGGCGCGGGCCGCGAAGCGGCGCGCTTCATCGAACACGCTCCTCTCATTGAGGCCGAGGCGATCTTCCCGAATAAGCGAGAAGTTCCTGCGGGCGCGCTCGAGATTCGCGAGAATCAGCGCATCCAGTTGCCGCCGCTCATTTTCACTGAGCATTGGCTTGAGGGAAGGGGCCTGTGAATTCGCGGGTTTCGCCGCATCCGCCTCGCCGCCCGCATCGGTCTCGGGCGCTTTCACGCTCGCGGCCGGAGGAGGCCGCTTCGCGGGTTGAGGCTTCACCGCCTCCGGCGACTGTATGTCCGCGGACTCACCACTCCCGCCGGCTTCGCGGGGCTCGGCGGGCTGGAGCGGCGGCACGACAACACGCTCATAGCCGAAGCCCGGCTCCCCACCCTCTTCCGCGGCGGGCGGCTTCGATACCCCCTCTTCCTCCGGCACGGGGAGCGACACCGCCCCGGCGACCGGCGTGACCGGAACGGCGGCTTTGGATGGTTTTCTGGCGGCGCAGCCCGACGCCGCGAGCAGCGCCGCGAGGGTGAGGCCGATGATCCAGTAACCTTTCATAAACGATCCTCGCGCGCGTTATTGGGACGGCCGCCCGAAGCCGGCCTCAGGGGGGCTGGCGCTCCACTCTCCAGCGGATGATCGCCGGTTCCCGCGGCTTGCGCGCTCACCACGGGAAGACGAAACCAGAACGTCGTGCCCCGCCCGGCCTCACTTTCAAAACCGATCTCTCCGCCGTGCAGTTGGACGATCTGAAAGGTGATGGCCAAGCCCACCCCGGTGCCCTTCCCGTTCGACTTGGTGGTGAAATAAAGCTGAAAGATCCGGTGACGGATCTCTTCCGGAATTCCACAACCGTCGTCGGACACTCTCAGCATACAATCATCGCGGTTGCGGATTAGCTCCAATCGCAGGCGGCCTCCATCGTCCATTGCATCGATCGCATTGGACGTAAGATTGAGGAGCGCCTGTTTCAACAGATCCCGATCTCCGCGGATGAAAACCGGCTCCGGGGGATGCACGATCTCAAGACGCATCCCGCGCGACTTCACCTGCGGCTCAAAAAGGCGGCCGGATTCGGCGATCAATTCCACGAAGTTCAGATTTCGCAGTTTCAGGTCCACCGGCCGCGTGAAATCGAGGAAGGTATTCACAACCCGGTTGAGGCGGGTAATTTCCGACGCGATGATTTCAATCTCCTTCGCGACGGCCGGTTCGTTTTCGGGAGAGATGGTTTTTAGAATCTCCAGATGAAGATTCATGGCGTTCAGGGGATTCTTGATCTCATGCGCGACGCCGCTCGTGAGGCGGTTAATGGCCGCGAGGCGCGTGGAAACGTCGAGTTGCGACTGGATGACGGCCTGCGATTCGGCATCGCGCAGGGTGACCAGCGTGCCGACGCGATCCCACCCGGCGAACTGCTCCATGGGTTCAACGGTGGCATACACGCGGATGGGGTCGAGCCCCGGCCGGTCAATGACCACCAACTGATCGGTGGCGGACGCCTTCAGGGAAATCGCCCGCAGGATGAGCGCGCCAAGCCGGGTGGAGGGGGGAAAGATTTCATCGTATTTCTTCCCGATCAGCTCAAAGCGCCGCCGATTGAGGAGCGGCTCCACGTTCTCGCCGGCGGAGATCAGGGAATCGCCGGCATCGAAAAGGAGGACGGCCTTTTCCATGCGGGCGAGCAGTTGCCGGACACTCTCCTGCATACTGATGGCATCCTGGCGCGCGCCGCGCATCCGCTGCCCGAGGATGGCAAGTTTGGACGCCACCACGTCGTACTCCTTGAAGCTGCCGCCAACGGGCGCGGGGAGCGCGACTGGCGTGTCGCCCTCGGCGATGAGATCGATCGCCTGGCTCACTTTCGCCAACTGGCGGGTAGCCAGATTCGAAACAAAAATAGCCAGCACGACGGCGAGGGCAAAGGCAACGAGCGAGAGCGGCAGGAGGTAGCGCAACTGCTCCATTACGGCGTCGCGCAGCAAGAGGGACGAGAGGACGACGCGAATCCGGAAGATTTCGTTGTCGCCGCTGGCTAGGCTTCGCTCCACCGCGATCTCTTCGGTCTCGTTGAAGATCGTGGCCATCCGCGAGAACGAGTTCCGTGTCTGGAACTGATCAAGCAGCAGCACGGGCCGCGCCATGCGGCCTCTCAACTGGGTATCGAGGATGTTCGAGGTGACGATCACCCTTCCCGCGCCGTCCAGCAAGACGATCCGGCTGATGACACGCGTGCCGGCCAGAAGCGATTCGAGCATCGATTGGATTTGAGCATCGTGACCGGCGGCTTCGTACCAGAACGCCTTTTGCTCCGCGATGGTGAGGGGCGTGGGGTCGGCGGCTTTCGCGAGTTCGTTCAGACGTTCCTGAAGGAAAACCTGTGTTTGATCCGCGACGGCCGCCGCGCGCTCGGCGGAATTCTGCTGGCGCAGTTCCATGATGCTGTACACATGCATCATGGAATAGAGCAGGACCAAGCCCAGGTTGAGCAGGATGATGGAGAGTTGCAACCGGGCTTTTAGCGACATGGGCGGACCCCACCCTTCCATTTTTGACCGCGCTCCGCAAAGTTCGCGGAGCTATGGACCGCGGCGGCGATCAGTTTTCACCGGAAGCTTCGTATTCCTTCAGTTTGTTGTGCATGGTCTTCAGGCTGATGCCGAGCATCTCGGCGGCGCGAGTCTTGTTGTTCTTCGTGTGCTCAAGCGTCTTGAAGATCATGGCGCGCTCGGCTTCGGCGACCGTATTGCCGACGCTAAGAGTTACCGTGAGCGGGTCGTCTTCCCGGGCGGAAGCGCTTCGTTTCGATTGCGGGTGAACCGCGGCCGGAAGATGCGGGAGGCGGATGGACCCCTCCCCCGCGAGGATGATGGCGCGTTCGAGGACATTCCGCAATTCCCGGACATTCCCAGGCCAATCGTAGGCGAGGAACGCTTCGGCGACCTCGGGATCCACGCCGGCGACTTTACATCCGTGCTTGGCGTTCAGGGTTCGGAGCAAACCCTCGGTAAGCAGCGGAAGATCACTCTTGCGCTCGCGCAGGGCGGGCAGATGCAAGTGGAACACGTTCAGGCGGTAGAAAAGATCCTCGCGCAGCTTGCCCTCTTCCATGGCGGCCTCGGGGAGGCGGTTGGTGGAGGCGAGCACGCGCACGTTCACTTCCATCTCATTCTTGCCGCCAAGACGGCGCACACGGGAATCCTCGAGCACTCGCAGGAGCTTCGCCTGCGTGCTGACCGGCATTTCACCTAATTCATCGAGCAGGATCGTGCCTTGCTCCGCAAGCTCAAAGCAACCGGCCCGGCGCTCCAGGGCTCCGGTGAAGGCGCCTTTCTCGTGACCGAACAATTCACTTTCAATGAGAGTTTCCGGGAGAGCGGCGCAATTGATGGCAACAAACGGACCTTCCCGGCGGGGGCTGTACTGATGGATGGCGCGCGCCACCAGTTCCTTGCCCGTGCCGGATTCGCCGGTGATCAGGACGGAAGCGCGGCTGGGCGCCACCTGCTGGATGAGGGAGAAAACCTGCTGCATCGCGGGAGACTGGCCGACCAGATCTCCGAGCACGCCCTGGTAACTCAGCGCACGCCGGAGACGTTCACGCTCGCCCGCAAGATTGCTCTGTGCCGCGGCCCGTTCGAGCAGCACTTTCAGCACGGAGGGCTGGATGGGCTTCTCGAGGAACCAGAAGGCTCCAAGGTCGTGAATGGTGCTGACCGCGGTTTCGATATTGCCAAACGCGGTGGTGACGATTGCCGGGATCCTTATGCCGTACTCCTGCATGCTGCCCAACAGCGCCATGCCGTCCATTCTGGGCATCATGATGTCGGTGATGAGGACGTCAGCGGGGAAGCGGCCCAGCTTGTCGAGCGCATCGCGGCCGTCGCTCGCGGTTTCCGCGCGATAGCCCCAGGCGCTTACCATCGCTTCGAGGCCGATGCGCTGGTTCTCTTCATCGTCGACGATCAGAACATTGGCGAGTGGCGACTTTGCGGTGCTGCTCATCATCGTCAATTCTATCGGAAACTACTCCACACCCTTCATCATCTATGAGTTAGACGAAGGATACGCTCGATTTCGGCCATTTGGAAACAAGTGCTACCCGGAGACCTCCATCAGGAAAAGATTACGCTCCGGCTGGAATGCCGGTTTCGCAAGTGGCTGATTCCATGGACACATGGCTTTGGCGAGCTACTTGCAGTCGGAACTGGCGGATACCGCGCGAGGCGGCGGGACGCCGCCGGCTATTGATTTGGAAGGATTTCATCATGATGAACTTGCACCGCACTCTTTTGCTTTCGACTTTGCTTTTGTTCGCGCTATTCGCCGTTTCGTGCATCAAGATTGAAAGTCCGGCGCCCGTGGCGGAAAACACGGAGACGCCCGCCGCGGAGGAAGCGGCCACCACACCGGGCGCGGAGCACGCCGCGGCACAGCCCGCGAGTTCATCCGCCGCCGCGCCAGCCGCGAAGCCTTCAGCCACGCAATCGGCCGCGCCGGTAAAAGTGGCCACGCCCAAGCCAAGCGGAAGCAGCGCGGCGCAGCCAAGCAGCAGTTCGGCCGCCAGCGGCTGGGGTGACACGCCAGCTTCAAGCTCCCACGTGGCGACCACGCCGGCGGCTCCGGTTGTGAAAACCTATACGCTGCCCAGCGGCAGCACTATCTCGGTGCGGACCACATCGACGCTCTCCACAAAAACCGTTCAGCAGGGCGCGACTTTCGCCGGATCCCTGGAGGACCCCATCACGGTTGACGGCACGGTGATCGCGGAGCGCGGCGCCAATGTGACCGGCCGCGTGGTGCAATCCGACGACGGCGGGCGCATCAAGGGAAAGGCTTACCTTGAGGTCGCGGTCACTTCGGTGAGGCTTGTGAACGGGGAAACCGCCTCGGTGCAGACAGCGCCGTTCGGTGAGGAAGCCAAGGCGACGAAGGGCAAGGACGCCGCGAAGGTGGGCATCGCGAGCGGCATCGGCGCGGCGATCGGAGCGATTGCCGGCGGCGGCAAGGGCGCGGCGATTGGAGCCGGAGTAGGCGCTGGAGCGGGCACGGGCGCCGTGCTGGCCACGAAGGGCGACGCCGCCGTGATTCCGGCGGAGAGCGTGATCCGCTTCCGAACGCAATCCCCGATCTCCGTAAAACTCCAGTAAGCTCCCCGGCGGCTCCACCCCAACGGGCACCGGAGGAACAGGCTTGCGCCGCCGCTTCCACGACAGCCGCCGGACGCTGCTAAGATGTTGCGCATGAAGCGCAGAACTTTTCTTCCGGCGGCGGGAGCCGCGGCCCTGGCGGCACGCGGCCTTTCAGCCCCCCAGGCCGTGCCGCTCAAGGGAAATGTAAAGCAGAGCGCCTGCCGGTGGTGCTACGACAAAATTCCCATCGAGGATTTTGCGAAAGCCTGCGCGGAGATGGGTCTGAAGAGCATTGACCTTGCGCCAAAAAACGAGTGGCCGGCGATCGCCAAATATGGCCTGACCCCCACCATGGTGCCTGGGCCCACTACAATTTCCAATGGCCTGAACCGCCTGGAGAACCACGCGCGGATCGCCTCCCGCATGCAAGAGATGATCGAGGACGCCAAGGCGGCCGGCGCGCCGCACCTGATCGTATTTTCAGGAAACCGGCGGGGCATGCCGGACGACGAGGGCCTCGATTACTGCGCGAGGGGCCTGAAGAAACTGCTTCCGATGGCGGAGGTAACGGGCGTAAAAATCGTGATGGAACTGCTGAACAGCAAGGTGGACCACAAGGATTACATGTGCGACAAATCCGCCTGGGGCGTGGAACTCGCCAAGGAGGTGGATTCCCCGATGTTCGGTTTGCTCTACGACATCTACCACATGCAGATCATGGAGGGAGATGTGATTCGCACGATCCGGGAAAACCACAAGTACTTCTTCCACTACCACACGGGCGGAAACCCCGGGCGGAATGAACTCGATGAGACGCAGGAGCTGCACTATCCGGCCATTGCCAGAGCAATTGCCGAAACGGGATACACCGGCTACTTCGCGCACGAATTTATCCCCAAGCGGGATCCGCTGACTTCGCTGCGGGAAGCGGTGAAGCTCTGCGACGTTTGAGCGCGAGCCAGGAATGCAGCGCGCGGCTCAGCCGGAGGGTCGTTCACGCGGCAGCCGGCCCGGCTCGCTTGGAGCGGTGGGAGTGGCGAGCACTTTCGCCCGGGCGTCCCTGACCTCCTTGGGGAAGCCCTCCAGCATGGCCTCGGTCCGCGCCATCAGACGCTTGACAACCTCTGGGTTTTCCGGCGCCACGTCATAGCTTTCCTCCGGATCGAGTTCGAGGTTATACAACTCGGGCGGCCGCAGCGCGAGCGTCTTCGCGCCGCCCGCGGGAGAAGGGCTGTAGATAAAGTCGTTACGGCGCGCGAAATGCAGCTTCCACTTGCCCTCGCGGCTGCATTGAGCATCCCAGCCATCGAAATAGAGGAAAGGCTGGGGGCGCTCCACTTCGGCGGCGTATCCGCGCAAGATACGTGTGATATCCACGCCATCGAGCGGTTTGCCGGGCAGCGCCATGCCGTTCATGGATGCGAAGGTCGGCAGGATATCCATTACCGACGCGAATGCGCCGGTAACCCGCCCGGCCGGAATCACTCCGGGGAGGCGAAAAATTCCAGGGACGCGCAGGCCGCCCTCGGTGGTCATCCCCTTGCGTCCGCGCAACCTTCCCACCGAGCCCTGGTACCACGGGCCGTTATCGCTCGCGAAGATCACCAAGGTATTGCCGGCCACGCCTTGCAGCAGGAGCGTCCGCTGGATCTCGCCCACGCTCCAATCAATCTCTTCGATCACGTCTCCATACAAGCCTTGCCGGGACTTCCCTCGAAAGCGGGGCGAAGCCGCAAGCGGGATATGCGGGTAGGTGTGCGCCATGTAAAGAACGAAGGGTTTGGAGCCGCATTTCTCGATGAACCGCGTAGCGCGTTCGGTGTAGCGCGGAGTGAGTGTTTCGAGCGCCGCCTCCTCTTCGATCACCTTGTCGCCATCCATCAGCCAGCGCGGCGTCATGTCGTTCGAGTACGGAATGCCGAAGTATTCGTCGAAACCGTGGTCGGTGGGGAGATGGGGATGTTTGTGGCCCAGATGCCACTTGCCCACGCAAGCGGTGGCGTAGCCGTTGCCTCTGGCCATTGCCGCGAAGGTGGTTTCATCCACGGGCAAGCCGTCGTTATCCCTGGGGAAGAAGACGCGCGGCACGTTTACACGGGTGTTATGACGGCCGGTAAGAAGCGACGCGCGCGAAGGCGAGCAGACGGGGTTGCCGGAATGAAAATCGGTGAAGCGGAGGCCGTCGCGCGCCAGCGAATCGATGTTGGGCGTTGGGATGGACGATCCGTAACAGCCGATATCGCCGTAGCCCAGATCATCGCAATAGATCATGACAAGGTTCAGCGGCTTGGGTTGCGCGCGGATGAGAGGCGCGGCGAGGCTGGCGGAAGCCGCGCCACGCAGGAGGCTCCTGCGGGAAATGGGGATGGCCATATGCGCCAGTGTATGCCAGCTTTTCATCCGCTGGAAATGATTCAGGGGCGAAGCAGGATCTTCAATGCGCCCTTACGGACCGCGTGCTCGAAGGCGGCGGGCGCCTCGGCGAGCGGATAAACGGCTTCGATCAAACGCTCCACCGGGACGCGGCGAGATTCAAGCAGAGGGAGCGCGTCCTCGAAGCGTCCGCAGCGGGACCCAATGAGCGTGATTTCCGGCACGATCACGCTGGCCATATCGATGCTCACGGGACGCGCCACCGTGCTTTTCATCACAACCGTGCCTCGTGCCTCCGTAAGCGCCACCGCCTCCGCCAAACCGTGCTCGGAACCGGTGGCATCCACCACCACGGGATATTTCTCCCCTCGTGCATCCTCCGCGCCGCGCGGCCGCACCCCCAGATCCGCGGCCAGAGCCATCTTCGCGGCGTGCCTGCCGTAGAGATCCACCTCCGCCCCATGCACGCGCAACACCATGGCGATAAGCAGACCGAGCTTGCCGTCGCCCAGCACGGCGACTTTCGTCCTCCCGGCCATGGGCACTTGTTCGAGCACTTCGCAGGCGGCCGCGAGAGGTTCGGTGAACACAGCCGCATCGTCGGCCACGGCATCGGGCACGGAATGGAGATTCGCGATGGGCAGCGTGAATCTTCCGGCGAAAACGCCCGGATGCTTCACGATTCCAAGAACGGTGCGGCTCGGGCAGTGACGGGCCAATCCGCGACGGCACCAGGAGCATTCCCGACAGGCGAGGTTGATTTCTCCCACCACACGCCGGCCAACCCAGGCGGGGTCGTCCGCTTCAAGAACGTCGGCGACGAACTCATGGCCGGGAATTCCCGCGAACGCATAGTAGCCTCTCTGGAGTTCGAGATCCGTGTTGCAAAGGCCCGCAAGGCGCGGACGAAGAATGGCAAAGCCAGGGGTAAGCCGGGGAGCATCCACTTCCCGCACGGAGACGCACCCGGATTCGAGATGGACAGCCCGCATGCAGCCAGCCTACCGCGGAGGGGGCGGCCGAGGCCATCCCTTCCGGCCGCGGCCGGAAGGGCGCGCAATCCCGCCGCCGGAAGAAAACCGGCGTGAAAGCGGCGGTAATACCGGCGGAGCGCGGCGGCAAGCCAGAACCGCCGAAAATCGGGATATATTGGGCCTAAACCGATGACTCGCATTTTGGTAATTGCCGTTCTTTGGACTTCCGCGCTGGCCATGGCGCAAGACGTGGGCATGGGCCGGCGCGAGGGATCCGGCGCGCGCTTCGAGGCGCCGTACACGCTGGAAATTGAAACGCCACACACAAAGTGGGCGAAACCGCTCCGGGGCGGGCCGATCCGCCTGCTTGCCGTACCAACGGTTTCTGAAGGCCGCACACTGGTGGAACTGGCCGAGCGGCTCTCGCTCGACCTCACCACCGTGACGATCGACCCGAGCTGGGACGTGAATAAATGGACGATGGCCTTCGGCCGCAATTACGGCGCGCGAGCCGAGCGCGGAGATCTGAGCCTGATCTATTCGTATCTCGAGGCGGAGATGACCGGTCCGAAACATTTCGACGCGATCCTCCTGCCCATCAACCACGGCTGGGACCGCTTTACTCCAAAGACTCGCGAAGCTCTGCTGCGCCGCGTGAACGAGGGCGCCGGGCTGGTCTTGATTCGCCCCGGCGGCGAGGAACTCTCTCCGCTCCGCGCCCTCACTCCCGGCAAGCCGGAAGGCGATAGCGGCATCGTGGAACCCGGCGCGCCGGAAAAAGGAGCCTGGACGGCGGCGGGCCGCCATTACATTACGGAATCCATCCCGGTGGAAGCGTTCCCGGCCGATTTTCTCGAGAATTACCGCTACGAGGCTTCCCCAGACGCGGAAACGCTGGCGCGGAACGTATCGGGGACGCCCATCCTCGCGGTTCGCAAGCAGGGGAAGGGCCGCGTCGTCGCATTCGGCTACCGCAATACCGGCATCAGCTGGCTGCTGCCATGGGAAGCCAAGGGCTTCGTCACCCCGGAGCAATGGGAAGGGTTCTATGCCCTTCTTGCGCGCAGCCTGATCTTCGCGGCCGGCAGGGAGGCGGACGCGCCCGGCGCGTGGGCCGTGCCGCACCCCTCCGAGCAAACTCACCGAATCCGGAATCTCGCGGTGGAGAGGAATGTCATCGCGGAGGGCGACCGGGTGGAGGTCCGCTGGGAGGGCACGGAAACGGCGACGGTGGAACTGACCGATGGCTTCGACCGCGTGATTGGGCGAGCCACGGGCAACGGACGAGCGACCCTTCAGGCCGCCCGCCCGCTTACGCACTCCGGCTTCGTAACCGCCGGGGACGCCAGGCTGGCCGTGCAGTTCGCCAGCTCAAACCGCCGCTGGGAGGATTACGAAATCATCATGCCGTGGTTCGGGCCAAACAGCCCGCAGCCCTGGATTCCGGCTGTCGATGAGCAGTTCCGGCGCGCCGGCATCACGACCTTATCCAGCGCCGCGCGGAACTTCCGCGTCATCGCGAGCGCCGGATTGCACGACGTTTTCGGCATCTACGCCTACCGCTCCGAAGCCTACGCCGAACGGAAAGCGGCCTACGCGAAGACCAAGGACAAGAAGTATCTGACGCGCAACGTGATCCTCCAAGCGCTCGATTTCGACCGGAATCTCGAGAATGCGCTTACCAGCCGCCTGGGCAAACTCGCGCCACTCAAACCGCTCGCCTACTATCTGGCGGACGAATCGTCGCTCACCACTTACACGGACGCCTTCGATGTGGGCTGGTCGCCGGAGGCTCTGGCTGGATTCCGCGTCTGGCTGCAACGGGAATACAAATCCCTTGCCGGCCTGAACACCGCCTGGGGCGTATCGTTCTCAAACTGGGGCGAGGTTGTGCCGATGACCACCGAAGAGGCTCAGCGGCACGGCAATTATGCGCCCTGGGCCGACCACCGGATTTACATGGAGCAAGAGTTTATCCGGGCGCTCAAGAAGGCGCGTGACATCGTGGCAGGCCTCGACCCTGGGGCGCCCTCTTCCCTCTCGGGCACACAAGTCCCCACGGCGCACAATGGCGCCAACTGGTATGAGATCGACCAGATCTTCGATTATCTGCAGCCTTACTCCGGCGGAAACCAGGATCCGATGCACTACCTGTTCCACCCCGGTATCCGGCTTAGCGGCTTCACGGGCTACGGGCTCACCGGCGCGCCCCTGCACCGTGAGCAATGGCGGCGGCTCTTTTACGGCCACACGGGCGCATCGATCTTCTGGCACTACACGATTCTGAACCCGGACCTCACCTTGAGCGAACAAGGCAAGGACCTCGCCAAGACCTTCGGAAAGATTCAATCCGGCATCGGCCGCGTCTTCCTGAATTCAACGGTGCGCGAAGACGGCGTCGCGATCCACTTCTCGATGGCGAGCATTCGCGGGGCGTGGATTCAGGACGGCAAGATCCTGCCAACAATCGGCAACGTGAATCGGACCTCGAAAAAATACACCGAGCTGGTCAAACGCCGAGGGGAGTGGGTGAAGGCTCTGGAAGCACAGGGGATTTCATTCCGCTTCCTGGCTTCCCCTCAGATCGAAAAAGGGGAACTGAACCGATTCAAGGTACTGATACTCCCCTATTCGATCGCGCTCTCGGACGCCGAGGTGAGCGCCATCGAGAAATTCATCGCCGGGGGCGGAACGGTTTACGCGGATGAGGAGACCAGCCGCATGGACGAACACTGCCGCTGGCGGAGCAGCCCCGTGCTGGGCGAGGGGCACAAGGGCATCCTGCGCCAGCCGCCCGGCCCGATTGAAATCAAACCAGCCTTTCCCCTGCCCGGCGGCCCGCTGATCACCATACGCGATTTCGGCGTCTCCCGGCTAATCGGCGCGCTCCCCAACGAACCGGCAAGCGTACGCCTTCCCTCAACAAACGCGGTTCGCTACGACCTGCTGCGAGGCGGACTTGCCGCCCAAAGCATCGAGATCTCACCGGAGAACCCGCTCCTGCTGATCGAGCGCCCAACCCGCATCGCGAAGCTGAAGATTACGCCGGACCTCACGCTCCAACTTCGCGATGGGGACGGCAAGCCGGTGGACCGTTCCGTGGTGCGGGTGGAGGTCCGCGACCCGGCGGGCAAACTGGCGCGACACTACAGCGCGAACTACACCATCCGCGAGGGCACGGCCAGGATTGATATTCCCTTCGCGCTGAATGATGCTTCCGGCGCGTGGCGCATCGAGGCACGCGATGTCATCAGCGGCCTCACGGCCGAACGGACGCTGCAACGCCAGGCCCGAACCGGGCCATGAACGTCCTGCATGGCGCGCAACACGAGCGTTGCGGTTTACTTGCCGACTCCGCTCGAGAAACGGTAGACGGTGGTCGATTGGAAAGTCTCGCCCGGATGGAGCACCACGGAAGGAAACTCCGGGTGATTCGGCGAATCCGGAAAATGCTGCGTTTCCATGCAGAATCCGAAGCGTTTCTCGTAGCGGATTCCACCCTTGCCGGTCACGGAACCGTCGAGGAAGTTCCCCGTGTAGAACTGTAACCCAGGCTGATCCGTAAAAACTTCGAGCGTCCGGCCGCTCACCGGCTCCTTCACCCTCGCGACGAAACGAAGCTGCCCCGCCGGCCCGTTCAGCACGAAATTGTGATCGTAGCCGCCGCCGAGACGAATCTGCTCCTCTTCCGTATCCCCGATCCTCGCCCCGATCGCCGCGGGCACGCGGAAATCGAACGGCGTGCTCCCGACGCTCCGCAACTCACCGGTAGGGATCAACCCGCGATCAACGGGGGTAAAGCGGTCCGCGTGGATGGTCACGATGTGATCGAGGATTGTTCCCTTGCCAGCGCCCGCCAGATTGAAATAGGAGTGGTTGGTGAGATTCACCACGGTGGGTGCGTCCGTTGTGGCCGTGTAATGCAGCCTGACTTCGTTGTCGTTCGTCAGTGAATAGGTAACCGTCGCGGTAAGCGTACCGGGGTAGCCTTCCTCGCCGGCCGGACTCGTATAAACCATTTCGACGGCCGGACGGCCCTCGACGGAAATACTCTTCGCCCTCCAGAGCCTTTTGTCGAAACCCTTGAGGCCGCCGTGCAGCGCGTTCTCCCCGTTGTTGACGGCCAGGGTGTACGGCTTGCCATCCAGGGTGAACCTGCCCTTGGCGATACGGTTGGCGTAGCGGCCCACGACGGCGCCCATGTACGGCTGCGCGCCGAGGTAGCCGTCGAGCGAGTCGAAGCCCAGAGCGACATCGGTCATCCGCCCCATCGAATCCGGCAGCTTCACGGAGACGAGCGTAGCACCGTAATTCATGACGGCCGCTTCCATTCCGTTGCCGTTACGGAATGTGTAGAGCGTCACCCCCTCGCCCGATGGCATCCCGTCAAACGACGCCGCTTCGAGAACCACGGCGGCGGGTTCGTTCGTGTCGATGGGTCTGTTCGCACAGCCCGCGAGAAACAACAGCGCGGCCAGCGGCGTTAACCACGGAAGCCTCTCCCGGCGAAATATCCGTTGCATGACGTCTTCCCCCGATCCGATTCCCTCAGCCGCGCCGTGAGATTCGCTCCCCATTGCACGGTGTTCTCCAAAGCGGCGCGCGCCCCGAGGCTGGCACGGTTCCGGCGCAAGCGCGGAACGCCTCTCGCATCGCTGCATCCACGATATCAGGGACCGAAATCACGGAGCGCCATCGCGCCCAGGCCGGGACGCCGGCGCGCCTTGACGCACCGCGCTCTCCATCGATACGATCACGGTGCGGCGGCCCGCCCATCCAGTTTTGCGCCGCGCTTCGAACCCTGGAGGCTCACGTGCCCGTTTCAACCCCTTCCCGGCGGCGCTTTCTCGCTGCTTCGGCCGCACTGCCCGGGATTGCCTCCCGCACGGCGGCGGCCACCTCCCGGCCGAACATCGTATTCATCCTTGCCGACGACCTCGGTTATGGAATTCCCGGCTGTTACGGGCAGAAGCTCATCCAGACTCCGGTGATCGACCGGATGGCCGCGGAGGGCATACGCTTTACCGATGCCTACGCGGGCACCACCGTGTGCGCCCCCTCGCGCTGCTCCCTGATGACCGGCAAGCATACCGGCCACGCCACCATCCGGGGAAACGCTCACCCGGCTCCAGGTCTTGATAAAGACGAGCTTTCCGTGGCGGAAGTGCTGAAACGCGCCGGTTACCGCACGGCGCTCTTTGGCAAATGGGGCCTGGGCGGCTTTGACGCGAACAGCCATCCCAACGACCGGGGATTCGACGAGTTTTTCGGATATCTCGATCAACGGCATGCCCACAACTCGTTTCCGGGACATCTTTGGAATAACAAAGAGGAACTGATCCTCACGGAGAACTGGTTCAACCAGCGCAAACTATTCAGCAACAGCCTCTTTTCGGAGAAGGCCATCGAGTTCGCCGGGAAGCAGACTCCCAGCCAGCCATTTTTCCTTTACCTCGCGTACACTACGCCGCACGCGAATAATGAGCGCGGCCAGATCGACAAGAACGGAATCGATTCCCCGGACTTCGGCGAGTATGCCGACGAGAACTGGCCGGATGCCGAGAAGGCTTTCGCCGCCATCACCACCCGCATGGATAGCGATATCGGCCGGCTTCTGGCGGTTCTCAAACAGCGGGGGCTCGACGAGAATACCCTTGTGATCTTCACAAGTGATAACGGCCCCCATCGGGAAGGGCACCACGATCCCGATTTCTTCGACGATAACGGCCCTCTGCGGGGCATCAAACGCGATCTTTACGACGGCGGAATCCGGGTTCCAGCCGTCGCGCGCTGGCCCGGAACGATCCAGCCGGGAACGGTAAGCGATTATCCATGGGCCTTCTGGGACTTTCTGCCCACGGCCGCCGCTCTCTCGAATGCACCCGCGCCGAAAGGTCTCGATGGCATCTCCATCGTCCCGGCGCTCACGGGCGCGGGCAGGCCGGCGCGGAGTCATCTCTATTGGGAGTTCCATGAACGCGGCTTCCATCAGGCGGTCCGCCAGGGAGATTGGAAGCTGGTGAAGCAAGGCCCCGCCTTCAAAACCGAGTTGTTCAACCTCAAGGACGACCTTGGAGAAACAACCGATGTCTCCGCGGCGCATCCCGACGTTACCGCCCGGCTGAGCAGGCTGCTCTCCACCTCGCGAACGGAAAGCCGCCTGTTCCCGGCCCGCCGCGAGACGCCGTAACGCCCTTCCGGAGCCGGCCGAACCATCCAGCGGGAGCTCGCGCGTGAAACGGACAAGATCGCGAATTGGCTTCGCCGGGCCATCCAAGAAAAGCCTGGCGAAGCCGATGTACCTGGAAGTGCCGGCGAAGCGTGAGCCGCACTTTGTTCAGAAAGCCGTCCCGGAGATCCCTTGCGCTTCAAGCACAATGGCCATCTTCCGGAGGGCCGACTTGTGGATCTGCGAGATGCGGCTTTCGTTAACTCCAAGCACGCCGCCGATTTCCCGCATGGTCATCTCGTCGTTATAGTACATGGTCACGACAGTCTGGTAGCGGAGCGGCAGGGTATGAATCGCCCGCTGGAGGGCGCCGGTTATCTGGTTACGACGGCAGACGGCGTCGGGATGCTCGGATTCGCTGGCTGGAAACTCCGGCTCGGGAAGATCATCCTGGCTTGGAGGGCGGGAAGCCGCCGAGACCGGGCCCTGTTGCCGCAAGTTTCCAGCGATCTGTCTCCACTTCTCAAGCTCAACTCCCATTTCTTCCGCAATCTCGGCATCAGTGGGGGCACGCTGGAGGATGCCGGATAATTTTCGGGTAACCGATTCCACCTGCTTGCACCGCCGTCTCTGGTCTCTCGAGGCCCAATCCATCTCTCTGAGACTGTCGAGGATCGCGCCGCGAATCCTGTGTTTGGCGTAGCCGGCAAAGGTGACGTTCTTGGACTCGTCGAAGCGCTCGGCGGCGTCGATCAAGCCAAGGATTCCCACCTGGATCAGCTCTTCAAGCTCCAGGTGGATTGGAAGGCTCTCGTAAATGCGGATCGCAATAATTCGCGCGAGATGGATGTTATCCAGGATCCGCCGATCGCGGATAGCTCTCGAATCGCTTTTCTCGCGGGCGGATGCGGTGGAAAGCATTCCGGGAGACGCCACGGGCAGGCATTCCTCTTGCCCGCGGGCCGGTGTGACGCAATGTACTGCCATTTTCGAATCTTCCCAGTGCATGACACAAACGAGCCGGGTTCCCGTCTCGGATCAGTTGTTCGCACTATTTTTTTGTTCTGCCATCCATGAGGTGCAGTTGGATAGCCAAACTCGGCGAAGTTGGCCGGAAACCCATTATCGAATCTCCACCCGGTTCGGTCTTCCCGGTAAAGTGCTGAAGATGAAAGGTTATTGATTGCAGTTTCGCTTGCAAACAACCCGAGTTCCCTTGTAGA
Organism: uncultured Solibacteraceae bacterium; assembly: GCA_964639135.1. Taxonomy (GTDB): domain Bacteria; phylum Acidobacteriota; class Terriglobia; order Bryobacterales; family Bryobacteraceae; genus JACTMJ01. The sequence continues at coordinate 16,813 of CAZXBZ010000015.1, forward strand.
TCCGGCAGTACTTAGATGCCGTGCAACGTTTCAAATCGAATCATGCCGCCACCGAAATGAGAAACATGTTTCATTCTGGAATGAAAAGATCCGGCGGAGCCCCTAGAAAGGCTAGGACTACCGTGTCTTAACTGCCTGGAGTTTCTAAGGTTCTTCGGCGGCCGGGGGCGCTTCCACTTCGCCGGCGGAATCGAGCTTTTCCCGCTCCCGCGCGAGCCAGGTCTTGAACGCCAGGCCGGCCAGGAAGATCCAGACGACCAGGCGAATGTTCCCGCTGAGCGTGTAGAAGGCGGATACCGCGAGGAGGCCATAGAGCAGCATGGCGGTGAGCAGGCGGTTGGAATTCAGGCGGTCCATGGGAGGAAATTTTCGAGCCAGCACGGCCGGATTCCGAGGCGAGGGCCATTCACGGGAGGCCAGATTCCCCCGCCGGGGCCAGAGTTGCGATGCGCCGGGCTAGTTATCCACATTGTACGAAAAGGTAAACTGGAGCCGAACCTCGCCGCCTTGAAATTCGCGGGGGAGCGGCGGGAAGGGGTTCGATGCGCTGACGCCGGCCACGGCGGCCCGGTCAAAAGCTTCAAAGCCCGAACTGCCGGCAATCACGAGCTTGGGCACGCCGCCGTCGCGGTTGATGGCGAACTGGATGCGCACCTGGCCGCGGCGGCCGAAGCGGGCGCTTTCAGGCATCACCGCGAACCAATTTCTCTTGACCGCGGCCAGCACCTGAATCAGGTATGGCTTGAAATCGATGCCGTTCGGATCACTGAGCAGTTCCACCGAGCCGCGGGAACGGGTAGCCTTCGAGGAAAGCCCGCCCAGTGGAGAAGGCGGTGAAAAATCCTCGACTACCTGACCGCCGCCACCGCCTCGCCCCCGCGAAGCGACACGGATGGCTTCGGAGACGGAGGCGTTCGGGACGGAGATTTGAGCCTGGCCGCTTGGAATGCCGGTAACGGTTCCCGGTCTTTCGAAGCGGATCTCGGGCTTCGCCGGCGCGGGAATCTGGTTCGCCGCGGAGACGGGCGGCGGCGGCGCGCTCCCGAGAGCAGCGAGCGGGGATTGCGGCATGGGGTCCACCGGCGCCTCGATACGCGGCGCTTCCATCAATTCGGAAACCGTTCCACCCGCGGCCGTGCCCTGGGGCGGCAGCGCGGCCATCGGCCGGGGCCGCGGACGGTCCCCCGGCGGCTGTTCGATTCTCGGACGCGGCAGAAGGCTCTCCAGATTGATTTCCGCGCTAACCGTACCGGTGTTCGGTGCTTTCTGGGTCAACTGGCGGAGCCGGGGCGCCACGAGGGGAGTCACCGCCACTCTCGGCACGATGATCTCCGGAGAGTCGCGCAGCGGCTGGCTCCCGATGGTGATCAACCCGAGGAGGGGCAAAACAATGGCATGGATCGCCCCCGAGGCGACGAGCCCCCAACGGCGG
>CAZXBZ010000016.1:0-17900 GCA_964639135.1 uncultured Solibacteraceae bacterium
AAGATCAGGTACAGCAGAGCCCAAACCGGCCGGGCGGAGAAGTGAATTCCTTCCCGCCAGGCGGCGCCGGCGGCGAACGGCGCGAAGGCTATGCCAACGGCTATCTGTTGAATGGCGCCGGCCATGAAGGGGTGGGCGTCGCGCGTCACGCGTTTTTGCAGCATGCTGCCGCCCGCCCACAAGGCGCTGCCCGCTTGCAGCAGCAGCCCGCCGGCGATCAGCGCGCCCATCGAGACGGGGTGGCTTTCTCCAGGCACCACGAGGATCACGGCTCCGGCGAGCCCCACCGCCATGCCGCCCAGCGTGGGTGCGTGCAGTTTGGCGCCTCTGGGCAGCAGCGCGTCGATACCGATGAACCAGAAGGGCGCGAGGGTGATGAAGATGGCCGCCAGACCGCTGGGGATGATCAGTTCGGCGTAGGTGAGAAAGCCGTTGCCTCCCCCGATCGTGAGGATGCCGGTCAGCGCGGTTTTCCATAGCTCGTCCCATTTCGGCACGGTGTAGCCCCGCCAAAGCAGAAATACGAGCAGAATGGCCCCCGAAAGGAAGAAGCGGGTGCTGATCAGCACCGTCGGTGCGAAGCCTTCGAGCGCCATGCGGATCCCCAGATAGGTTGTTCCCCAAAAGAAACAAACCGACGCCAGCGCAAGATACGCCTTGCCGCTGGGGCCGGCTTCCAGCGCCGCCGTTTCAGGGGTTCCGCTCAAATTGCCATCCTAGCACCTCGGCTGCCGCGGAGAGAATCTGTTTTTCCGATCGCGCTAATGGCGGAGGAACAGGCATCGGCTACACTGGAGATTCGGTGATCCTCACGCTAACCATGAATCCGGCAATCGACCGTAATGTAGCGGTTGATCGTCTCGCCTTCGAAGACCGCGGCTACATCTGTTCCACACAGGATTCGGCGGGCGGGCGTGGTATCAACGCCTCTTCCGTTATCCACTCCTTCGGCGGGAGAACTCTGGCGATTTGTCCGGCGGGTGGCCGGGGCGGCGAAAAGCTCACGCGCTTTCTGGACGCGGTGGAATTCCCCTATGAAGCGGTTCCAATCGCCGGCGAAATCCGCACCAACCTCAATCTCACCGACCGGACCGGCCTCACCATCAAACTGAACGAACGCGGCCCGGTGCTGGCGGTGGAAGAGGTGGAGGCCGTCGAACGGGCGGTGAAGGCGCATCTGCCTTTCGCGTCGTGGCTGATGATTTGCGGCAGCCTGCCGCAGAACGTGGGCGGAGAGTTGTACGGTTCCCTGGTGCGCCTCGGCAAGGCGGCGGGCGTGAAGGTGCTGCTCGACGCCGACGACGAAGAGTTGCGGGAGGGCCTGGAGGCGGGTCCGTTCGTGGTTACCCCGAATCAGCGCGAGGCCGAGCGGCTGCTGAATACCGTGCTGATTACGCGCACGCACTTCGTGGCGGCGGCGGAGCGGATCCGGCAGATGGGTCCCGCGAACGTGGTGCTCTCGATCGGCAGCCGCGGCGCGGTGCTGGCCACCGCCGGGGGCGTTTGGGAAGTGGAACCTCCGCGCGTTGACGCCGTTTCTCCCGTGGGGGCGGGGGATGCTCTCGCGGCCGCTCTCACCTGGGCGATGCAGGGCGGACAGGATCCATTGGAGGCGGTTCGCTGGGGCGTCGCCGCCGGCACCGCGTCTTCCATGAAAGCGGGGCTCAGTTTCGCCAACCGGGAAGAGACGGAGGAGATTCTCGGCCGCGTCACGGTGAAGCGCGTCGGAGCGTTATAGCCGCTTCCCGCGCTGGGTTTCGGCCGGGGGCGGTCCGGATCTATTTGTTACGCATGGAGGATGTCCGTTTGAAAGACTTCCAAATCCCGGTGGAATCCTTCACGCTCGGGAACGGCCTGCGCGTGGTGCTCTCCCGGGATACCTACGTTCCCGTGGTGGCGATCTATCTGATCTTCGACGTGGGCAGCCGCGTGGAAAAGCCCGGCAAGACCGGCTTTGCGCACCTGTTCGAGCACATGATGTTTCAGGGCTCGGCCAACGCCCCCAAGGGAATGCACTTCCAGTTGATCGAATCGAATGGCGGCACCATGAACGGTTCCACGCACTGGGATTACACTGATTATTTCGAGGTACTCCCCTCGAACCAACTGGCCCTCGGCTTGTGGCTTGAAGCGGACCGCATGCGCGGGCTCGCGGTAACCGCGGAGAATCTGGATAACCAGCGCGATGCCGTCAAGCAGGAGCGCCTGATGTCGTTCGACAACCAGCCCTACGCCACGGCCGTGCTGGAGCGTTGGCCCGAGGTGGCCTACACCAACTGGCAGAATACACATTCCCTCATCGGTTCCTTCGAGGATCTCGACGCGGCGAGCGTTGAGGATGTCGGCGCGTTTTTCCATACCTATTACGCGCCGAATAACGCCGTGCTGGTGATTTCGGGCGACATCGGTCTTGCGGAAGCTCGCGAACTCACCGAAGCGTACTTTGGTGATATTCCCGCGCAGCCCCAGCCGGCGCGGCCCGCGCTCGCGGAGCCCCCGCCCGCCGCGCCCGCCCATGCGCGGGTGGAAGACCGTCTGGCGCGGATTCCGGGCCTTATTCTTGGGTATCCAGGGCCCGCGCGCCGGAGTGACGATTACTTCACGCTGGTTCTTCTCGATATCGTGCTCACCGCTGGTGAGAGCAGCCGCCTGTTTCAGGCGCTTGTGAAGGAAAAGCAGAGCGTCATACAGTTCGAAGCCGCCCTGGGCTGGCCGTTCGCTTCCTCGGTGGATTACCGGGAGCCTGGCCGTTATTCTCTGTTTTTACTGCATAATCCAGACATCCCGGCCGAAGAAGTGCGCGCGCAAGTGGAAGCCGAGTTTGAGCGGATCGCGAGCGAGGGCGTGCTCGAGGAGGAACTCGCGCGCGCGAGGACGATGCTCCGTTCGAGCCGGGCCATGGGAATGCAAAGCTGCCTCAGCCGCGCGATGACGCTCGGCCGCTACATGCTGTTCGACGATGAGCCGGAATTAATCAACCAGGATCTCCAGCGTTTGATGTCTGTGAGCGCCGGGGATATCCAACTGCTGGCGCGGCGTCTGTTCGTTCCCGAACGGATCGCGGTATTGGAAATTGTGCCTTCCGGGGCCGGGGAAGCCCTCGCGGAAACGGCGGAGGAGGCTTTATGAAACTCGCCGGTGGAAATACGCCGCCCGTTGCCTCTGGCCTCCCGCGCCTGCGCGTGCCCAAGTTTGACCGTCTCACTCTCTCGAATGGCCTTCGCGTGGTGCTGCTTGCGGATTCGCGATTCCCGTCGATCAGTTTGAGGCTCGGCTTGCCGGGCGGCAATAAGGCGGACCCCCCGTCGCGCACGGGTATCGCGGAGACCACCGCGACGATGATGACCGACGGCACACCGCAACACACCGCCAGGGCCATCGCGGAGATCAGCGCTGGGCTGGGCGCGCAGTTCCATTTCTCTTCGTCGGACGATTTCTTTGCCGGCTCGGGCACGGTGCTGGAGGATTCGTTCGCGCCGTTTCTCCGCCTGTTCGCGGAGTGTGTGTCCGGGAGCATTTTTCCCGCTGACGAACTTGCGCTCCACAAGCAGAACCGGATGCACGAATTGGCGGTGGAGCGCTCCGAGGCTGGCTACTGGGCCGACGCGAAGATCCAGCGGCTCGTGTTTGGCGGCCATCCCTATGCCATCGCCAGCCCGGAGCCGGCGCATATCGCGCGGATCGAGCGTGAAGATCTGCTGGAGATGGCGGCGAACGGGTTCGCACCAAAGGACGCCGTGCTGGTGCTTGTGGGAGATCTTCCTCCGCGCGCTTCGCTTGAGCGGCAATTGGAGGAGACGCTCGGCGGCTGGCGCCGGGATTCTCCGGCGCGGACGCGCGATTCCGCGAAGCTCGGTTGCGGCCCCGCCCCGGCCATGCCGGTTCATGTGATTCATCGCCCCGGCAGCGTGCAGGCGGAGTTGCGCATGGGCCGCCCCGCGCCCCACCGGCTGCACGAGGATTACATGGCGCTTACCGTGCTGAATACCCTGTTCGGCGGGGGCGCCAGTTGCAGGCTGTTCACGGAAATCCGCGAGAAACAGGGGCTCGCCTACCATGTATCCAGCTCATTTTCCGCGCTTGTCGAGGGCGGGGCTCTTACCGTCACGACGCAAGTGGCCATGGATCGCGCGGGCGACGCGGTGCGTGGATTGCATCGCGAGATGCGCCGCCTGATCGATGAGCCGGTCCCCGCGGCGGAACTCCAGAGCGTGCGCAATTACATGAGCGGTGTCTTCGTATTGCGTCTCGAGAGCTACGGTTCGCTGGCCAGCCAGATCTCCGGCGTCCAGTTGCTGGGCCTCGGTGACGACTATCTCGATACGTATACGGATCGCGTGGCGGCCGTAACCGCCGAGCGCCTGCGCGAGATCGCCTCCCGTTACTATGTTCCGGAAGACTATGCGCTGGTGGTGGCGGGGGATGCCGCCGTGCTGGAGCCGCAATTGAAGGAGTTCGGCGCGGTGGTGGTCTCCGAAGTGGGAGATTCCGCGTAGAATCCGGCGGACGGCGCGACCTTCTACAATGGTTGCTGGAGCCGCCCGCGAGCGGCCCGTCCTGGTGTCATGGATCTTCTTTCGATTGTTACGTTTGCCGGAGTCGCCGTCGCGCTCATCCTGCTGATGTGGATGGTGCTGCGTCCCGCCCCGAAGCCGGAGCTGCCCGAATTGGAGCAGCTCGCCGAGAAGCTCGGTGTCGTGAAAGCCGACCTCGAGCGGCTGGACCGTATCCTGCGGGAAGACGCGCAAGCGGGCCGGAACGCCGCCGATGAACGAGCCCGCGATTTGCGTGAGGAGATCGCCGGGAAGCTGGCCGAGTCTCGCGCCGAACTCAACCTGTTGCTCCTCGGTGCGCGCAAGGAGGCAGCCGAAGCGTCGGGCGTGATGCGCGAGGAGATCCAGAGGACGATGCAACTCATGAGCGAAAGCTCGCGCGCTGGCACGAAAGAGGCCGCCGATGCCCAGCGCGAAGGGCTCGAAAAAATGGTGCAGCGCGTCGAACTCCTTTCGCGGACCAATGCCGAGGCGCTCGAAAAACTTCGCGACACCCTGGCTCTGAACCTTACCACGCTGCGGAACGAGAATTCCGAGAAGCTCGATCTCATGCGGAAGACGGTGGATGAGCAGTTGCAGGGCACGCTCGAGAAACGGCTGGGAGAATCTTTCAAACTTGTAAGCGACCGGCTGGAACAGGTCCACAAGGGGCTCGGCGAGATGCAGACGCTCGCCACCGGCGTGGGGGATTTGAAGCGGGTGCTGAGTAATGTGAAGGTGCGCGGCACGTGGGGCGAGACGCAATTGGAGAACTTGCTCGCGCAGGTCTTTTCGCCCGAACAGTACAGGACCAATGTTTCCACGTATGCCGGCTCCAACGAGCGCGTGGAGTTCGCGGTCCGCCTGCCGGGCAAGGGTCCGGACGATGAGGAAGTGCTGCTGCCGATCGACGCGAAGTTCCCTCTTGAGGATTACGAGCGGCTGGTGCTGGCATCCGAGGCCGGAGACGTCCAGGAGGTTGAGAGCGCCGCCAAGGCGCTGGAATCGAGAATTCGGAATGCGGCGAAGGATATCCGCGATAAGTACATCCATCCGCCCGAAACCACGGATTTCGCCATTCTGTTTCTCCCGACGGAGGGGCTGTACGCGGAGTTGCTGCGCCGTCCTGGGCTGGCGGATCAGTTGCAATTGGAATACCGCGTGGCTCTTGCCGGCCCGACGACGCTGAATGCCATCATAAACAGCTTGCAAATGGGCTTCCGTACGCTTGCCATCCAGCGCCGGTCGAGCGAAGTCTGGAAGATTCTGGGCGCGGTAAAAACCGAATTTGTGAAGTATGGCGAAGTGCTCGATAGAGTGCAGAAGAAGCTTGTCGAGGCCACGAATACCGTGGATAAGGTGACCGTCCGGTACCGGGCCGTGAATCGCCGCTTGCGCGAGGTAAGCGACGTCTCCGAATCGAGCGCCACGGAACTGCTTCGGTTGCCGCCCGGCCTGGATGCGGCGGTGGACGATGACGACGATACGGAATTTGCCGTGAGCCGCGCCGGCGGTAACTGAGCCCGGCGTTCTAGAGCCCGGCGATGTTCAGGGCCGCGTAGCTCCCGGATTGCGGCTTCGGCCGCCGCAGCCGCTCGATCTCGGCATTGAACTCACAGCCGTAAAGTGCAATCACGCTGATGGCGAACATCCACACCAGCAGCGCGATGCCCGCGCCCAGGCTGCCGTATGCCACGTTATAATGCGCCATGTTCCGCACATACCACGCGAACACGATCACCGTAAGATACCAGAGCGCCGTGGCCACCATGGCGCCGGGGAATGCATCCCGCCAGCGAACGTGCTTATTCGGGCCGAAGTAGAAGAGCACCGTTGTCACCAGAATGCTGGTGACGAAGCCCACAAGGTTGCGTCCCGCCGTTAAGGCGGCTTGTACCCCCGCGCTCAATGTGCCGGCGTCCGATCCCGAGGCATGCGTAATCAGGAAAAACGCGAATTCTTCTCCAAATACAATCAGCGAGGATGCCAGCACCACCGGGATGCCCGAGATCAGCACCAGCATGAGCGCCACCCAGCGCTGCTGCCAGAAGGAGCGCTGCACCGGGATGCGGTAGCAGGCGTCAAAGCCTTCCATCAAGGAGGCGAGGACGCTCGAAGCGGACCACAGAGAGATGACCCCGGCCCCGACCAGCAGGGAGATGGGCCGCTCTCCGTTGGCGTGAAACTGGGAGGAGATAAGGGCCTCCGTCCCCGGAGGGGTGACATCGCCGAGCACCTGCGCGAGCACCTGCGACACCGCCGCCGCGTTCGCGTGGAAGAGCAGCGCGGCCAGGGTTCCCACGAGCGGAATAAAGCTCAACAATCCCGAGTACGATGCGCTCTTTGCGTAGAGCAGGATGTTGTCGCCGATGCTGGCGAGGAATGCACGCTGGATAAGAAACCAGAAGTGTTTGAAGCGCCCTCCCATAGTCACATTCTAAGAGAATAGCCGCTGGATTCACGGCTTAAGGCCCGCGGCCGCGCAGGCTCTCCCTTCGGTGCCGGTCTCGATAAGCGGACGGTTCGAGGCATTCCTTTGCGATTATTACACGCGAAACCCGGAGAGAGGCGACAATGGAATGAGCCTCACTATCTGAATGAAACCCAGAAAACCTCAATCGAACCGCCCTCCCAGCCGCAAAGGACCGAATTCGGGCAGGCCGGGCGGTCCCGTCCGCGGATCCGGACCAGCCAAGCGCGGCGGCCCCGGCTGGGGCGTCAAGCCGGATAACCAGAGCGGACGCGGCCCGGCCCCGGCGTCAGGCGAGCGTGGCGGTTCGGGCCGAAGCACTTCATCGCCTGGCCGGAATCCGCGCGGAGTCTCCGGCCCCTCCGGCCGTTCTCCCTATCGGGACGGCCGCGGGCCAGGAGGAGAAGCCGGCCAGAAACGACGCGCGCCGGCCCGCGAGGAAGGGGGGCGGGTCTTCGATGCCGCTAAACCTCGCGGGGGAAAGCGTTTCGGCGATAAACCCGCGCGAGGCGATTTCCGGGATGCGGACCGGCGGGAGTCTTCGGAACAGCGGACGCCGCGGGGTGGAGCGCGCCGTTCGCCCGCCGCTCCCGGCGCGAAGCCGGCTGGCCGCTATAAAGAAGCTCCGGCGCCGGGAGCAAGCGGCGGCCGCGGCCCAAGGAAGCCGCCGTCCGCGGGCTACTCTCGCAAGGAGAACGGGTTTGAACCGAAGAAAAAGCAGCCCGGCAAGCATTCTCGTGAAACCGGTGCGAGTGGCGGACACGCGCGGCGCGCGCCGGAACGGGATGATACGGTGCGCAAGACGCTCGACCGCGTGCTTTCCCGCGCCGGCGTTGGCTCCCGCACCGTGGCCGCCGAGTGGATTCGTGAAGGACGCGTGCGTGTGAACGGACGGGTCGTCCGCGACCCCGAAGCCTGGGTGGATCCGGAGAACGATCGCGTCCAGCTCGATGGCGGCGTGCTGCGTCCGCTCGATCGCGTTTACGTGCTCCTGTATAAGCCCAGAGGCTACCTCTGCACGCGGGAAGATCCCGAAGGCCGCGCAACCATCTACAGCCTGCTGACGGAAATGAAATCCTGGGCCTTTAACGTCGGGCGTCTCGACCGTGACACCAGCGGGCTATTGGTCCTCACCAACGACACCGATCTCGGCGAATTACTGACGAATCCCGTCTACAAGATGCCGAAGACGTATCTCGTGAAGGCCGCCACCGTGCTCGGCGATGAGGATTTGCGCCGGCTGAGCGAGGGAGTGATGCTCAGCGACGGCCTCACGCAGCCGGCCGAGGTGACGCGCTTGCGGGATAGCGAGAAGTACACGCATCTCAGCATCACCATCCGCGAGGGCCGCAACCGGCAAGTGCGGCGGATGCTGGAAGCTGTGGGATCAAGGGTATTGAAGCTGGTGCGCACGCACATCGGGCCCATTTCCATCGGCAAGTTGCAAATTGGCCAGCACAGGCCGCTGAGCGCGGAGGAAGTGCGAACGCTCAAACGACTCGCGGAAGAGGCGGTTGGCCCAAGCGGAAGCGCTTCCGGCGGAGAGTCCAGGACGTTCTCCGCCAAAACCAGCGCCGCTAAGCGCCGGATGCGGGAGACCAGTGAGGAATCGAGCGAACGCTGGTCCAATTTCGAGGACGATTAGCGGAGCGGGCGTCTTAAAGGGAGAACCCTCCGTCCACGGCAATCACCTGGCCGGTGATGTAGCAATCCGGTTCCAGCAGAAAGCGGACCGCGCGGGCGACGTCCGTCGCGCGGCCGTAACGCGCGATGATGTCTTCGTCGAGCGCGTGCTGATACTTGCCGCGGGCGATACTTGCCTGAGCCATCCCGGCGTCGATCACTCCGGGCGCGATCACGTTCACCCGGATATCGGTCTTGCCGCGGCATTCCTTCGCGAGAATCTTCGCGCCGTGGATCAGCGCGGCCTTTGCGGTGGCATAGGCCGTCGATCCCGTCACCGGGTGCAGCGCTTGCATGGTGCTGAGCAAAACGATCGCACCCCGCGTGTCTTCCGCCCTCATGCACTCCGCGGCCTCGCGAGCCAGCAGCAGGGGTCCGGTGAAGTTCACGTCCAGGGATCTCCGCAGCGTCTCTTCCTGGCTGCGCTCCTCGCTGGCGCGCGCGGGGTTGCCCACAAAGACGACCAGTCCGTAGAGCGGGGAGGTGTCCTTCAGCAATCGTTCGCGGTCCGCGGGCTTCACCAGATCCGCCTGGTGCAAGGCGGCGATGGGCTCGAGCGCGCATGCCCGGTCCTTATGGCACGAATAACTCACGTGCAGCCGCGCGCCGTCCTTGATGAGATACTCGGCCGCGGCCGCGCCCAATCCGCCAGATCCGCCGGCAAGCAGAATCGAAAGATCGCGGATGGCGCTTGGCCGCGCGGTTGGCTGGCCCGGCGCTGGCATCGGGGGTTCACTCACTCGGTTACCTCCAGTTGCCGTGCGGCGGAAATCTCGCCACCGGCTTTATCTTTCCGCAACGGCGTCTCCGGCGTCGCCAGGTAGCCGCCCGCGGCCATTACGAAAAACATGGTCAGAATCTCGCTGTCGCCCAGATTGTATTCGAACAAACCGCCCGCCAGAATTGCTACCAGGCAGGCGATCACCGCCATGTGAATGAACCGTGTAAGCGAGCGTACGTTGGGGGCGCGAGGCTGCCGCCGAAGCGCCCGGAACTGATGGAAAAACAGCATGACGAACGCGGCCATCAGAAAAATTACGGCGGGTACGCCGCGTTCCGCGCCGTAGTGCAGATAGATGTTATGGAGATGGCCGTAATAGCCCTCGGGAAGCGGCCGGTGAATCCATGCGGGTGCGTATTCCTCCACATGCGCGCCAACGCGTTCGGGGCCGAGCCCCACCCACGGATGCGCCTTGATCATCTCGATGCCCGTCGCGAAGGTCACCACGCGGTGCTGGTTTGAATCCATCTCTCCGGCTGGGTAGAAGATGGAGACGAACCGTTGGTGGATAACCCCTGGCCCGAATGCGAGCAGAAGCACAAACGCCGCGGGAGCGGCCAGCGCCAGCCAGCGCCGGTAACACCACAGGAGCGGCAGCGCCCCCGCCGCTATCGCGATCCACACGCCGCGAGTGTTCCCGAGGATGATGCTCGCGAGCAACAGGGCCAGCGCCGCGCCGCCGAGCCGTAACGCGCGCCGCCCGAATGGCCCGAACAGCAGCATCGCCGCCAGCATCAGGGCCGCCAGCATTTCCTGGCCGCTGAAGGTCATCCAGTGGCTCATGAACCCGGTGATCCGGTCGGCGACGTAGGCTGTGTAGAAATCCACGCCGGCCTGGCGGGCGGCCGCGTATTTCCAGACGAATTGGCCCAGGGCGAGCGTGGCGCTGGCGCTCGCGGCCACAATCCAGCCGGTCATCACGATGAGAAAGTCCGGCGCGCCGCGAAGCGCGGCCATGGTGACGGGAAGCGTCAGAAAGACATAGAATTTCTTGACCTGTGGCAGCGCCAGCCACGGTTCCGGGGAGAACGCCAGCGAAACTCCGAACCAGGCGATGAATAATCCGAGAGGAATCCAAACGCGCGGCCAGGGCAGGCGGATGCGGCCCGCGAGCAGGCATAGCAGAGCGGCGCCGAGCAGAATCTGGCTTGCCGGAATGGAGACCAGGATCGCAATCGCCGAGCCCATCGCCGCGAAGCGCGCCGCCGCGTGCCAGGGGAAGGCGTCGCCGAGCCCGCCGCGCGCGGCCCGCACGCTACTCTCGGGCTGGTCGAAATATTTGTCCTTCGTGAGCTTTGGCCTCATCTTTCCGGGAGTTTCCAGTATGCCAGAGGGCGGCATCCTCCACTTTACGGATATGCCGGAGCGTGTCCTCGGGATTGTGCCGCCCGCTCCGCGATGCCAGAATAGTCCGAGTGGCGCGTCTCCGCTAGATCTTAGTTACGCGCCGCTTCAAGAACCGTTACCATGATTCTCTACTTATTGCGCCACGCCATTGCTGAAGACTCTTCCCCTACCGGCCGAGATCGCGACCGTGCCCTCACCGGGGAAGGCGTCGCCAAACTCGAACGGGTGATCCGCGTCGCGGTCCGCGCCGGCATGAAACCAGGCCGGATTCTCTCCAGCCCATACAAGCGCACCAGGGAGACGGCGGAGATTGCCGCGCGGGTTCTCGGCAACGATCCGGAAATTTCCTACAGCGGGGCCCTTACACCGAACTCCTCCCCGGAAGCCGCGTGGACCGAGATTCGCGATTGCGGTTCGGGTGACGCGCTGCTCGTGGTAACGCATGACCCATTGGTGAGTTCCCTCCTAAGCCTCATGCTGGGTTCCACGCGCCAGGTCCACGATTTCCGCAAGGCGGGTCTCGCCATGCTCGAACTCGAGCACGGCGGCGCTTACCCGGCCGCGTCGCTGCGATGGCTGCTAACGCCCGCGCTTGCCGCCGCCATCGAAAGCGAGCTGGGCGATTAAGCCGCGCCGCCTCCCGGTGGGTAGTTCCGCTTCACCCATTCGATCGCCTGCTCGCGCGTCATGATGCCGCCCCCTAGCCGCAACTCCTCCAGGTTGTGAAGGATCTCGCCGAAGAGCGGCCCGGGCTGGTATCCGAGAACGGTCAGATCCCTGCCGCGCAACAATGGCTCCGGGTGCAGTTCCTCTTGCCCGATGCGTGCGATTGCCTCCCGCGCGAACCGGTAATGATCCAGTTTGCCGTGGCTCGATAGACAATCCAGCCTGTGTAGGGCCAGGTGTTCCTCGAATCGCGGCTGCCCTAGAAAGCGCTTGAGCGTGCTCTCGCGCATTTCTTCGGCGTGCATAAATTTCATGTGTCCGGCGACGAGCGCCTCCACCTGTTCGGTCTCCGCCCGCGAAAATCGCAGCCGCGCCATGACCACGCGAGCGATGCGAACCCCAGCTTCCACGTGGCCATTGAAGCGAATCCGGTCCGTAAAGGTTTGCGTCTCGGGCTTGCCGATGTCGTGGAAGAGCACGCCCAGTGCGAGGGTGATGCTGGGGTGATCCGTTAATTCGAGCATCCGCAGCGTGTGAACCCACACGTCGCCCTCGGGATGGAATTCCGGGGGCTGCTCGACGCCCTTCATGCGGACGGCCTCCGGCAGGATCTCCTTGAGAAGGCCGAGATCGTCGAGCATCTCCATGCCTTGCCGCGCGCCGCCCTCCGTGAGAATTCGGGTAAGTTCGTCGCGAACGCGCTCCGGAGCGATGCGGCCGATCTCGATCGCGCGCAAGCGAATCGCGGCGGCCGTCGCCGGTTCGATCTCGAACCCCAGGCGCGCGGCAAAGCGGACGGCGCGCATCATCCGCAGATGGTCCTCGGCGAAACGGCGTTCCGGGTCCCCTACCGAGCGAATCCATTTCGCCGCCAGATCCGCGCGCCCTTCATGGAAATCGAAAATCTCTCCGGTCGATGGATCCTCGTACAGCGCATTGACGGTGAAGTCGCGCCTGCGGGAATCCGCCTCCGCCGTCTTCTCGAAGTGAACGGCGTCCGGACGCCGACCGTCCTGGGAATCCCCTTCGCTCCGAAACGTGGCGATTTCGGTTTGGAGATCGCCGTGGCGGCGCAGCATCACGCCGAAACTTGCGCCCACCGGGAGTGCATCCGGGAAAAGCCGCGTGATGTCCAGCGGGAGCGCGCTGGTTGCAATGTCGTAGTCTTCCGGATCGTGGCCGAGCAGGCGATCGCGCACACAACCGCCCACCAGCAATGCTTCATGGCCGGCGTGCCGCAGCCGGGTAATGGAATCGATGGCGAATGCGCGAGATGCGTCGGCGCTCATGGGGCAATCCGGAAAAAAGAGTCCGCGGGTGGCGGTCCGGCCGCTGGTTCAATGCGAAAGGCGCGGCGGAGGTCCGGGGCTTAACGGCGTCTTCGGCGCGGCGCGGGAGTTTCCTCTTCCTCCTCGGCGGTGAACGTTTCTTCGCTGACTTCGATTTCGTCGTCCTCCGCCTCGCCACTTGTCTCCGCGTCTTCGCTTTCTTCCGCTCCGTCGCGAGACTTCCGGCTCTCCTCCTCCAACTGTTTCCGGGTCGGCTTCTTGGGCTCCGGTTGCTCGTGGCGGTAGTCGTGATCGTGATAGCAGGAGCAACAGCGCACCTTCGCCGCGGCGTTCTCCACGATGGAAACGATGTGGTGATTGGTGAGGCGCTTGCACTTGACGCAAAAGTCGTCAATTGTATCGCCAAGTCGAATGCTCATGGCAGGGTCCGTTCGTAAGCTCTAACCATATCGTGCAATAACCGGATTGGCAAGATTCCTCAATGGACGCGCGCGGTGACGCGCATTTCCCGCGCGTCCAAGGGAATAGCCATAATAGTTGAGGAGTGGATGTGTTCCGCTGGCGTCCAGGCATCCGGCTGAGGCGGCCGAAGGCGTCCAGGCGAAGAATAAGTTGCTGTGTCCGTAACGAGACTCTATGCGGCAGAAAGTAGCGATTATTGGTGTCCTGGTCATCGCGGTGGGCGTCGCCTATTGGCTGGGCCGCCGTTCCGGCGCGGAAAAAGCACCGCCTCCAGCGCCCGTTGAGAAGCCCGTGGAAACGGATAGCGCGCGTATCTTGATTGCCGGAATCGTGCGCGCGGCGGATCCGGTGAACGTCCACCCGGATACCAGCGGTATCCTCCAATCCCTTCATGTTCGCAAGGGCGATACCGTGAAGGAGGGGGACCTGCTCGCGATTGTCCGTAACGACGCGTTCGACGCCATCGAGCAGCGCCTCGCGCGTGAACATCAAGCGCTCACGACGCGGTTGGAGTCGCTCGAGAAATCGCTTGCCCAGGCGAAACTCGATCTGGCGCGTGCCCGCTCGGACGCCGATACGGCCCGTTCGCGCATCGATAGCGCCAAAATTGAGGCGGACCGTCAGAAAGCGCTCTACGACGCGGGGGCAACCTCGCGCGTAACCTATGAGCAAGCGCAACAGATTTGGGATACGGTGCGCCGTCAGAGCGAGGCGAGCGCCCAGATTCTCTCCGCGGCGGAAACGCGGGTCACGGTGGAAGAGCGCAATCTGGCCGCGGAGAAACTCGCGCTCGAAGATAAGCGGGTGGAGTGGGAATCCGCCCGCGGCGATGTACAATTGGGCGAAGTGCTCGCCACGGTGGAGGGCGTCGTCACCGACATCCCGGTGGAGGAGGGGGCGGTCGTCAGCCCGAACGGCGAACCTTTGCTCGTGATCGAGCCCACCGAATCCACGCGCTTCGCGGTTGTCCAGCCCAGCGAAGAGCAGATGCGCCGTATTCGCGTGGGCCAGCCGGCGGCTGTCCGGCCTCAGGCCATCTCCGATATCCGTGAGATTCCAGGGAGGGTCTCCGCGTTCCGGGGCCCGGAGGTTCTGATCGAGTTCGACGATTTCGACAACAAACTCCCGCCGGGCGCGAACGTCCAGGTTGAAATCGATGCCAGCGGCGCCGCGGTGGCGCGCGCCGTGTCGCGTCAGCCGTTCCTGAGTTTTGCCGCCAGATATTCCTTGAAGCGGGGCACGTAGTTGACGAGTCTTGCTTCAAGCCCTTCCTGCTTGGTGGGAAGCGCTTCAATCCGCTCCAGCGCCGGTTTTGCGCGGCCACCCATCGCATCCAGCGCCCCAAGTGATGCCAGGGAGAGATAGAGGCCGTTCTTGTCGATGGCGGCCAGTTCGGTCAGCGTGTCGAGTGCGTCCGTGACGTCCGCCCCCTTGCCGTAACATCCCAGAGCCTCGGCCGCCGCGATCCTCACGCTCGGCGAGGCGTCCTTCAAGGCGGTGCGTAATGATGTCGTGTGTTCCGTCACGGATGTTTCTCCCCGCATGAGTATCGCCAGCACCGCCCACTAGCGGACCGCGCTGTCGGGGTCTCGCAACAGGGCGGGATTCACCGGCGGCTGGCTGCCCGTGCCATAACCCTCGGATGCGGCGAGCGCGGCATCGAGCACCCGCTCCATCGGATACGTGTCATCGTTGCGTGCCATGTCGTAGGGCGTGGATCCTTCCGAACGCCGGTGCATCTCGTCTTCTGGCAGAATCCCCACATCGCGGACACTCCTCATCCAATCCAGCGTGGCCGCTCGAAGCTCTTTCAGCTTTTCCTGATGTTCCGGCGATTGCGCCAGATTGTTTACCTCCCAACGGTCCGCTTTGAGGTCGTAGAGTTCCTCGAAGGGTTTCGTCTCCCAGAAGTAGGTCATCGGCGGCTTCAGTTTGCCTTCGTCATGGAGCCGCTTCCAGATCCGTGTAGTGGGCGTCTCGAACATGTACGCGATGTGTTGCCCGTAAATTTTGTGCGGCATGAACTGGCGGAGGTAAACATAGCGCCCATCGCCGCATGTCCTCGTCAGGTCGTAGCGTTCATCCATGCGGCCGCGGAAGCCGAACTGATACTTGCTTGGTTCCGCGGCCGCCGTGCCGGCGAACGCTTTTCCCTGCATCCAGGCGGGGGGCGTGACGCCGGCAAGGCTCATGAGAGTGGGCGCCAGATCCACAAAACCGGTCAGCCGGTCCGACGTGCCGCCGCGCCGGTATTCCGGAGGGGCCAGATGTTTATACTTCTCGGGAATATGCAGCAGCATCGCCACGTGCAGGCCGGAGTTGTACGGCCAGCGCTTGCTTCGCGGCATTCCGGATCCATGATCCCCGTAAAAGAAGATGATGGTGTCTTCGGTGAGATTGTCTTCTTCAAGCTGCGCCAGGATTTTGCCCGCCTGGCCGTCCATCGTCGTGATGTTGTCGTAGTATTGCGCCCAGTCCTGGCGCACCTCCGGCGTATCCGGGTGATACGCGGGCACGGGCGCTTTCGCTGGATCGTGGATGGCGGTGTGCGGCCGCGCGCGAATCTGGCTCTCGTGCGTGATGGTGAAATTGAATACGGAGAAGAACGGTTGCCCCGCGCGGCGTCGCCGCCAATGAGCCCTGTTGCTCGAATCGTTCCAAATCTCTTGGGGCTCTTCGAGGTTGTAATCCTTCTTCGTATGATTGCTCACGTAGTATCCGGCCTCGCGGAGCAGCGCCGGGTACATCTTGAGCGCCGGCGATAGCGGCACGACGCTGCGCATGTTCTCGCCGCCGAGGCTCGTCGGGTAGCACCCGCTGATGATGGTTGTCCGCGCCGGCGCGCAGACCGGTGCGTTCGACCACGCATGCGTGTAGCGCAGGCTCTTCGCCGCGAGTTTGTCGAGGTTGGGTGTATCGGCGTAAGAATCTCCGTAGCAGCCAAGCTCGGGGCCGATATCCTCGGTCGTCAGCCACAGGATGTTCGGCTTCGCCGCCACCGTTACGCACGATAGCATCCCGGTGCCGATACCGGCCGCCAGCGTTCCGCCGCCCAGCGCTCCTCCGAGTTGCCTGCGCGTCATTCTCCCCGCGGTTCCACGGCTCATGGGAGACCTCCCGCTGCCAGTGTATACAACCTCGCCGTGCTCCGCCCGGTACGCCGCTCGGATTTCTCCGGGCGGGCGTTGTGAAAGAAATGTCGCGGCGGACAGACAAATTCCTTTACGCTGGAATTAGGCAGGGGGCGCGTGTATTCCTTCGAACCGTCCGTTGTCCGGCTCGCGAATGTCCAGTTATAAAGTCCATTTATCGCCAGCGACGGATAGTTTGCCCATTGCTCCCTCGATGGAGCCCACTTTAGCCTCCGCTCATGTGAGCCCTCCTGTCGCAACCGGGCGCGACCGCGTGTTTCTGCTTGTCGCTCTCTCCATTCCGATTGCGGCCGCGGCGGCGCTCGTGGCCCAGGGGCTCACGCATCTGATAGGCTTTGTCACCAATCTTTCGTTCTACGGAAGAATTTCCTCCGCCTTCATCTCTCCCGCGTCCAATCAGCTTGGTGCCTGGGTGATCGCCGTGCCTGTTTGTGGCGGAGTTCTTGTGGGGCTGATGGCGCGGTTTGGCACGAAGGCGATTCGGGGCCACGGCATCCCGGAGGCCATGGAGCAGGTTCTGTTCAATGAGAGCCGTGTGCTGCCGCGGCTCACCTTCCTCAAGCCGTTGTCGTCGGCGATCGCCATTGGCACGGGGGGACCTTTCGGGGCCGAGGGCCCCATTATCGCGACCGGCGGCGCGATTGGCTCTCTCTGCGGGCAGCTCCTGAAAACCAATGCCGATGAGCGCAAGATCCTCCTGGCTTCGGGCGCCGCGGCGGGCATGGCGGCCACCTTCGGCAGCCCGCTCTCCGCCGTGCTCCTGGCGATCGAGTTGCTGCTCTTTGAATACCGGACCCGCTCTTTCGTGCCGGTGGCCTTCGCCAGCACCATCGCGGCGGGGATCCGCATGGCTTTCATGGGGTCGCGGCCTATTTTCGGCATGGAGCGCCTGGCGCCGCCGGGTGGATTGGCCATCGTCGGTTATATCGTTCTGGGCGCGATAATCGGTGTCGCTTCGGTGTGGGCTACCCGCGCGATCTATTGGATCGAGGACGCCTTTGAGCGTCTGCCCATGCACTGGATGTGGTGGCCCGCCATTGGCGGCTTGGCGGTCGGCATCGCCGGGTACTTCGCTCCGCTTACCATGGGCGTGGGCTATGACAATATCGACAATCTGCTGAATGGTTCCCTGGCCGGCACGGCTCTCTTTACGCTGCTGGTGCTGAAATTCCTCTCGTGGAGCATTTCACTCGGCAGTGGAACTTCCGGCGGGACCCTGGCTCCGTTGTTCACCTTCGGCGGCGCAATTGGCGCGCTGCTTGGCGCCGCCGTCGCCGGATTCGTGCCCGCGATGGGAATCGATCCCCGGACATCGGCGCTTGTCGGCATGGCGGCGATGTTTGCCGGCGCCTCTCATGCCTTGCTCACTTCGGTCGTCTTCGCGTTCGAAACCACGCTGCAGCCCTTCGGTCTCCTCCCGCTGCTTGGAGGCTGCTCAACGGCTTACCTCGTGTCGAAAGTCATGATGCGCAATTCCATCATGACGGAGAAGATTGCCCGCCGTGGTTTGCGGCTTGG
>CAZXBZ010000017.1:0-15019 GCA_964639135.1 uncultured Solibacteraceae bacterium
GTACATGGGCTTTAATTCGACGAGTAGTTACACGGCGTTCAATGCTCAGCCGTCATTCCAACTCTCGAATGGTGTACCCTTCATCACGTCTCCCCTGGGCGCCGCGGGAGGCGACGGGACCTACCTGGGTTCGTCGGCTGGATTCCAGGAAACGAACCGCCTTGTTCCGTACGTGCAGCAGTGGAACTTCGGTTTGCAATATGCCCTGCCTGGAAACAGTGTGATCGAAGCGTCATACGCCGGTAATCATGGAGTGCATCAGTCTTCGACCGGCTACAATTTGAACCAGTTGGATCCGCAATACCTGGCGCTGGGCTTCGCGCTCGATGACGAGGTAGCGAACCCGTTTGCCTCACTGGGAATCTTTGGATCCAAGATCAGCCGCCAGCAATCCCTGCTGCCGTTCCCCGCGTACACCAGCGTATCCACGCAATTCCCTGGGTTCGGGAATTCGAATTATCACAGTATGCTTCTCCGTTACGAGAAGAGATACTCGAATGGCCTCAGCTACCTGATTTCCTTTACCGGAGCCAAGATGATCGGCGATATGGCGACCAGGAATTCGGCCTGGCTGTCGGGCGGACTGGACGCCGGTTGCGGCCAGAACGCCTTGTTTGACCGCCGGAGTTGCCGTTCGATCGAGCCCATCGATATTTCGAAAAGGCTGGTGGCTTCGTTCGTATACGATCTGCCGTTTGGCCACGGCCGCCGCTTTCTAACCAACTCTGTTGCCTCGGCCATTCTGGGCGGGTGGCAACTCAGCGGAATCTACGAAGCGCGAGGCGGAACGCCGCTCATCATCCGCGGCGCCAGCAATCGCGCGGCCGACCGGCCGGACTATCTGCGTAGCGCCAAGCTCTCGGGAAGCGAGCGCAATGAGTACCGGTGGTTCGACACCTCGGCCTTCGCTCAATCTCCTCTATTTACTTTTGGCAATGCACCGAAAACCCTCCCGGATGTTCGAGGGCCGGGCTTCCAATCCCTGGACGCTTCTGTAATGAGGAACATCCGGCTGCAAGAAGCTTTAACGCTCCAGGTTCGCGCCGATGCTTTCAATGCATTCAATCACACGAATCTGAGCTTGCCGAACACTACGTTTACCGCCGGCACCTTCGGCCAGATCACCTCGGCCGGGGATGCGCGCATCATGCAGCTATCGCTGAAGCTTCTTTGGTAGGGATTATGAAGAATACAGCCATACACCTGCTGCTTTGGACCGTCCTCGCGGCGGTCCAAACTTTCGGCCAAGGCCCGCGGTTGCCACAGTTCATTGAGCTGGACATTGGTGAATCCGCGGCCATTCAACTGCCGAACGGCCAGTCCAAGCTATTGAAACTTGTCTCCGTGAAGGAGCACTCCGAGCCCTACTATCAATCCGCGACCAAGAGCGTGGTCGACGCCGTTGTGCGGGTGGAAATGGTGGTTGACGTGGATGGCGTCACGGGCTCCATTGAGGGCGGGCCGTTCCACATGCCGGCCGAGGTGAATGGGCTCGCGATCCTGATGTCGAATTCGCGCGGCTTGAGCGGCGGCATCCGGCCCGATGAGATTGCGAAGGCGGTCCGGTTTGAAGTGGCGGGCTCCGTCAATGCGTGGACCGAACCCTGGAAGCTTACTTACCCCATTCGCAATTACCGCTGGCACGCGATGAACTATCAGCACACCTACCTGGGCGTCGCCGTCAATCAGGCGAAGCTTTACTTCCACCGCGGGGAAGACATGGGGATGATCGCGGACCATGAATTGGCGGCCGCCATTGCCGACGGCGTGGTAAAGCAGATCCCAGGACCAAAAGGGG
This sequence comes from uncultured Solibacteraceae bacterium, assembly GCA_964639135.1. Lineage (GTDB taxonomy): Bacteria > Acidobacteriota > Terriglobia > Bryobacterales > Bryobacteraceae > JACTMJ01. The sequence continues at coordinate 1,799 of CAZXBZ010000017.1, forward strand.
ATGGAGCCTCGAATGCCGTGATCCTCGCAAACGAGGCCGGGTTCGATATTCGCTATGCCCACATGAACACCCCCTATATTTTTCCGCGCTTGCAGCCGGGGGTCGCGCTCCGGAGCGGTGCACCTCTTGGCCTCACGGGAAACACCTGGAATGGCGGACCCGTGCGCGACCCACACCTGCACTGGAACCTGGATGACTCCGCGACGGGGACGATACGCAATCCATTTCCGATGGCGGTGGAAGCGTTTCGCCGGAGTTTTCCCGAAGAGCCCTTACCCATCGCGGGCGGATGGCGGCACGTTTATGCCGGCGGGTCGCTGAGATTGGATGGGTCTCTATCCCTGGCCGCGAAAGGGCAGGTATTGCGTGACTACGAATGGACGTTTACCGACGGGACCACGGCCAAGGGGAAGGCCGTCACACGCGAGTACACAACGCCCGGCACGTACAGTGAGGCGCTGACCGTAACGGACGGATCCGGCAGGCGCGACACCGATTTTGTGGAGGTCTTCGTCCTTCCCCGTAATCCGTTGCGTCCGCCGCCGTTCGCGTGGATCAATTATTTCCCGGTGCGCAACATCAAGCCGGGTACGGAGATCGAGTTTCTTACGCGTTTCTCGAACATGAAGGATGTCACCATCGATTTCGGAGATGGGCGCGTGGAACCGTGGGCGGAGAACCTCACGCACGCTTATAAGAACCGGGGCGCCTATCTGGTAACCGTGCGCGGGAAGGACGACGGAGCGGGTCCGGGCATTTTTCATGTCCGGGTGTATGTCGATTAGTCCGTGGGACAAATACACGCACACTGATGGCGTTGCTTTGTTTCCGGTGACCAGCGTTCGGTGCGCGTCCTCTCGTGGCGCGGCGAAAGCAATTCAGACCACCGCGAAGCGCAAGCTAGCACAAGCCGCTATTGCAACGCAACGGCGGCTTGTGCCTCGCCGTTCGCAGGGGGATAGAAACGGCCGTTACTTTCCGGCCTTGATGATTTCATCCATCGCGAGGTTTGAGTGCGCGGTGGCCGCGCCGGCGCGCATCTCCGCCGCCACCCAAATCGCTTCCATGATCTCCTGGCCCGTGGCGCCTTTATCGAGCGCCCGTTTTGTGTGCGCGCGGATGCAATAGGGGCATTGCGTGGTGTGCGCCACCGCGATCGCGAGGAGATCCTTCATCTTGCCACTCAGGGCTCCATCTTCAAACACCTGATGACTGAAGTTTCGCCAGGCGGCCAGCGTTTCCGGAGCGAACTCGTTTCGCTTTACGGAGAATTGAGGCGACGGCGCGGGGAACAAGTTATTTTCCATGATTCATCAACCAAGTTTCCTAAACTACGGGTCTGAGCCGCGTGGCGCGGATTGTGTTTCACCCGGCATCGAAAATACATCCCACCTGGCGGGAGCTGCCGTCCGAACGCGTCAACCGTGTAGCCCAGGTCCGGGGCTTTGCCGCTCGTTATAGGCGGAGCGTATGGCCTTGGCAAGGACCGATGGTGGGGCTCCCTTCAGTACGTAGCCCCGCGCTCCAAGGGATTTCGCTTCGTCGATGAAGGCCGCATCGTCATGAATGGTGAAAAACACAATGGGCGGATCGCCGATGCGCGATAGCTGAGCGGCCGCTTCGAATCCGTCAAGCACCGGCATGGAGATATCCGTAACAATCACATCCGGGTGATGACGCTCATAGGCGTCGATCAACTCACGCCCGTTCGGCACCGCCGCGACAATCTCGAACTCCCAGCTCAGGGTGCGAAGGAGTTCACCCATCAGGCCGTGGTTGTCGTCCGCCACGACGATGCGGAGCCGCGCGCCAGGCGGCGCGGTTCCATTCTTGATGTTCTCCGGCTCCACCGAACTCAATGCCTCTATCCACAGTGGAACAGGAGCGGCGGATTCGTTCCACTAGGAGAACTCCCAACACGGCTATATTGCGATGATTCCGTGGCGGATGGCGTACTGCACAAGTTCCGCGTTCGTTTTCAACCCGAGGTTTTCGAGAATGGCGTACTTGTGGTATTCGGCTGTCTTGACGGATACGTTGAGGACGGCGGCAATCTCCTTGTGCGACTTGCCTTCCGCGACAAGCTGCAGCACTTCCCTCTGGCGCGGCGTCAGCTTTGCCCAGGCTTCGTCACGGGATCCCGCGCGGCCCAGCACGTCGAGAAAATCACGCGTCACTTCGGGGGAGAGGTACGTTCCGCCGCGCAGTACTTCGGACACGGCGGTTCGGAGTTCGGAAGACGGAGCGCTCTTTAGAAGGTAGCCGGAGGCGCCGGCCTCCATCGCCTCGCGGGCAAGTGTCGCGTCGGGGTGCATGGTGAGGATAAGAATTCTCGCCGTGCATCCGGAATCGCGGAGCAGCCGGGTGCAGTCGATGCCGTTCAGAGTGGGCATGGAGATGTCCACGATTACGAGGTCCGGCTTTAACCTTTCCACCGCGGCGAGTACTTCGCGGCCGTCCGTAACGACGCCGATTACCCGGTACTCGGGCTCCAGCAGTCCGCGCAGGCCATCGATCACCATGCTGTGATCATCGGCGATAAGGATTGTAGCTTGCCCCATGAATCCGCACCATCATTTCCTTTTCATCAGCCGGACAGTTCAGAACACGGCTCCAGGATAAGCAGCCTTTACCGGCCCTGGAGCGGGACACAAGCTTCGACTTCCGTGCCGCGGCCCGGTTCCGCGCGGACGGCGAGGCTGCCGCAAACCATGCGCAAGCGCTCCCGCATGCTCACCAGCCCAAGGCTTCCCGAGCCGTTGATTGAGGATGATTCGAAACCATCGCCGTAGTCTTTTACCCGGAGGGTCAGCGTGGAATCGCCGGCTCCGAGAAAAACATCCAGGCGGCCTGAATGCGAATGCTTCAGCGCATTCTGGGTTGCCTCCTGATAGACGCGATAGATCGAAAGCGCTATCTCTTCGGGCACGCGTCTTGGGACACCGCGCGACTGAAATTCGACCTCCACCGCCGTCCGGTTCGCAACTTGGGAACAATCCGAGCGGATGGCCGCCTCGAGGCCAATCTTATCGAGCACGGCGGAATGTAAACCATGGGACAGGTTTTGGATATCTCGGGCGAGGCCGCTCAAATCGTCACGAACAGCGGCTATCCTGGTGCGCAACCCAGGCGTGGCGTCGCCGCATTCGGCGATCGAGGATAGCTCATAAAGCGCCGTGACCATGCGCTGCCCAAAATCGTCGTGGATCTCCCTGGCGATCCGTCCGCGTTCGTCCTCCTGCGAGCGGAAGAGGCGTTCGGAGAGACTGCCCAGTTCCACCGCGGCGGCGGCGGCTTCTGCGTAGTGAGCCATGGCGGAATCTTCCAGTTTCGCGAGGTACTGGAGTGCAAGCGCCGCGATCACCAAAGCCAGCGCCGCCGAACTGCCCGCGCCCAGCCAGACCTTCCACCTCGCATCGTTCGCCGCGGCTCTCGATACCTCCGCGGCCGATTGCAGTTCGTTCCACTCGAAGTCCAAAAGCTCGGCCAGCGTGATGGAATACCGATCTTGCAGGGGAAGTAATTGCGACATGAACGCGCCCGTCGCGCTGGGGTCCCGCCGGCGATCGTGGAGTTGGATGATGGAATCGGCGAACTGCAGATAGTCCGTGAGTTCGCGCCGGAGACGTTCCGTGAGGCCGGCGTCGCGTCCCGCGATTTTTGCGTAGCCGGCAATATGAACGCTGGCGTCCGCCCACGCCTGGTGAGCGACTTCGCGCTGATGCTGAATAGCAGCTTCCTCATGAGACGCCAGGCAGTTCCGAACCGCCGTGGTGGCGAGCGACAGCGCCTGGTCGGCGTTCTTCAGCAGCTCCGTGCGGTGCGCGCGCTGCGCGACGCGGGCGACCTCATCCGAACTCAGGCGGCCGACAATACCCGCGGCGTAGATTCCGACGCCGGCGACAAGCAGAAGAAGCGCGGAAAAGCCCAAGGCCAGAATGAACCTGGCTTTACGATAGACAGCCTGCGTGGCGCGAATATCGATCATCACAATCGTATAAAACCGCTATCTCCATCAGTCCGTCTCGAGCCGGCAACCGCTCGCGCCGCGCCGAAGCAGCAGAGTTCACTGATAGCGCGGCCTGGCCAAACTAGGATTTCTCAGAGTATGAACGCGGCCCGCGCTTGCGTAATCTGGCCGTAGGAGACCGCTCGGCGCGAAAACGTTTCACGCGCCGCGTGGTCTCCGCCCCACGCCAACGGATCAAATCTCAAACCAGGATGGTTTTGTCATGACCACGAAAACAGATTGCTTCCGCCTGTTCGGCAGCCCAGGCCCGCCCGCCGGTCCGGACCGTCCGAGGCTCGCTCTCGGGCGCCTTGTGGTTGCGCTGCTGATTTGCGCGAGCCCGGGGATATTTGCTCAGGAGGCCAGAACGGCTCCCGCGCATTCCATCGTGGCGCTGAGCGCCGATTTTGAGAAGCTGGCGGAAGCCGTCGGGAAATCCGTGGCGCAGGTCAACGTGGCCGGCTACACGCTTGTGCCGGATGCCGGCGATTCCGCCTTCGTCTCCCGCGAGCAGGGAACAGGCTCCGGCGTCATTCTCGGCTCCGACGGGTTCATCATGACCAATGCCCACGTAGTGCGCGGAGCGCAAAACGTCACGGTGACCCTCGCGCCCTCGCTGATGCGAGGCACGGATGACGAAGGCATGCCCATTCCGGCGAAAGTGATCGGGGTGGATTCCGAAACCGATCTCGCGCTGCTTCACATACCCAGAAAAGGATTGCCCGCCCTGCAACTTGCCAACTCGAACCGCGTTCGCCAGGGACAGATCGCGCTCGCCTTCGGCAGCCCGCTGGGCCTCGCCAACAGCCTCACGATGGGTGTCATCAGTTCGCCTCTGCGCCAGCTCTCCCCGGAAGACTTCATGGAGTATATACAGACCGATACACCGATCAATCCAGGAAATAGCGGCGGCCCGCTGGTCTCGGCGGATGGCCGCGTGATCGGGATTAATACGATGATCATGTCGCAATCCGGCGGTAACGAAGGTATAGGATTCGCGATTCCGGCCAATCTTGTTCGCGACGTCTACCACCAGTTGCGCGCGTCGGGCCGTGTGCGCCGCGGGCTGCTCGGCGTGGTTGTCCAGAACCTGGACCCCAAGCTGAGGATGGGGCTCTCGATCAGCGCGCACTCCGGCGCTCTCGTGAGCGACGTGGAGCCCGCCGGCCCCGCGGATCATGCGGGGTTCAAGATCGGAGACGTCGTGACCAGCCTCGATGGAGTGCCGATTCGGAATGCCCGCCAGTTCGAACTGGCGATCTTTCGCTCGGCGAAAGGGAGCCGGCATACGATCGAGGTGCTCCGCGAAGACGAAACGATACCGCTCTCGGCTGAAATGGGAGAGCGCGAGATTCCAAGCGACCGGCTGAGTGAGATCTCGGACCTGAAGAAGCAGTTGATCGAGCCGCTCGGCGTGCTTGGCGTGGCCATTACAAAGGACATCACGCCGCTTCTCGGGCCGATCCGGCTGCCCAATGGCGTGGTGGTCACGGCGAGGGTGCCCGAGGCGACCTCGGCCGCCATCGATCTCCGCCCAGGGGATATCATCCACTCCGTGAACGGTCTCGACATCGCCGATCTGGAGACCCTCCAGAACAAGCTGAATGCATTTCATACGGACGATGCCGTCGTGCTCCAGGTGGAGCGCGATGGCCACCTCACGTACGTCGCCTTCATGATGAACTGAGCCGCGGCGATCTGGTTGGGATCTGGCTGGAATCGGGATGGAATCAGGCCGAAACCCTGGCAATTCGCGCTCAAATTATCTAAAAAACCTGGGAGTTTTGCTAGGCGGAACTAGCATTTTTGAGAGTAGGAAGGCCAGTGATTAAACCCTAGACTGCAATTAGTGAGGCGGTTCCGCAGGCTTCACGGTTTGAAATTCCAAATGCGGAGAAAGAGGCTACCAAATGAGATTCCAAGACAAGATATTCAAGACGCTCCGGTTGTCGTGCCTCGGGCTCGCCGCGCTTCTCGCGCTGCTGGCCGTGCCGCAATCACCCGCGCAGATCCAGGAGGCCGTGAAGGCGAAGGTTCCGTTCGCGTTCAAGGTGGATACCAAGACGCTGCCGGCGGGCACGTACATGTTCCGGGTGTCGCAGGATAGCCAGACCGTTTCCGTTACGCCGGAGGCGGCGAGGGACGGCGAAGCCTTGGCGATGATCCTGACTTACGTGGCTGCGCGTCCGTTCTCGGGCGAAGAACACGATTCCCACCTTGTGTTCGATAAAGTCGGCAATAACTACACTCTGTCCGAGATCTGGGAGCCCGGCTTCGACGGTGTTGTGGTCGCCATGACCAAGGGCGTGCACGAACACCATGTGATTCGCGTGAAACACTCGCCCGCTTCGTAGGCTGAGAGCTTTACCGCGGGGAGCAGGCAATGCAGCCGGACCGGCAACGCTACCGGCACGGCTGCATCGCCGGCGTTTCAGAGCATGAATTCCGCCGATCGCGAAGGGGCGTCCGATGTCTTCGAGCCGAATCCCATCCAAAATATACATCGTTGTTTTCGCTCTACTGGCCGCGACGCTGGCGTTTTCGGCGAGAGTTTCCGCGCAACTTCCGCTCGACGATGGAGAAATCGATACCCTGGTTGCGCGCATCGCGCTCTATCCCGATGCCCTGATGGCTCAAGTGCTATCGGCTTCCACGTATCCAGAGCAGATCGAGGAGGCCGCGGCGTGGTCCGACGGGCACAGTTATCTCGCCGGGAAACACCTGGCGGACGCTATTCTCGAAGACGGTCTGCCGTGGGACCCGAGCGTGTTATCGCTCTTGCCCTTTCCTACGGTGCTCGGCTTGATGGCCAGCGACATGGATTGGACACGCCAGCTCGGCACGGCCGTTCTGGGCCAGCGCGCCAGCGTGCTCAATGAAATCCAGAAGTTACGCGGACAGGCCGGCAAGCTGGGCTATCTGACGGATAACGCACAATGGCGCGTGATCCGAAGTGACGATGGGTCGATCGAGATTCTTCCGGTCGATCCGGAAATCTACTGTGTGCCGGAATACGACCCCGCGATCGTGTTCGCACGTCCATACTCGAACCTTGAAATGGGTATCAGCTTTGGCCCGCGCATCGCCATCGAAGAGGTTTTCGAACAGTGGGGATGGCGCCGGTCTGGATTCGACTGGCCCAGGCAGACCGTGGTGCTGGACGGCAGTCCATGGCTGCGCACAAAGTCCAATACGAAAACGTACCAGCATCCGTATCGCACGGCGCCTGGCCATGCGCCTCGGCGCGTGGAACGCCATGAACTTCGGCCCGTTCGCCACGCACCCCAGCCGGCCGGCCGCTGAAGACATCGCGTCCCGGCGGCTACGCCGTGCCGGTGCGTAACGTGGCCGTTCGCCGCGCAAGATCCACCAGCACGGCGGCGAGCAGGTCCGGCTCATGCCGGATTTTCTCATTGCCGCCCAGCAGGTCGGCCTCCACTACCTGTATCCCCATGGCCGCGAGCGCTTCCACGTCCTGCAGGACGGGTTCCGCCTCTTTCTCGCGATAGCTGCGCAGCAGGTCTTCTCCGATGCCGCTCGTATTGAGGAGGGCGCTATCGAGGAGGCGCCGGTCCGCGTGTTCGTGGATGGCGCGCACGTGATCACTGGCTGAATAGCGCATGGTTTCGCCGGGCTGCCACATCAGATTCGAGATGTAAACCTTGTGCGCCGGGGAACTGGCAATGGCTTCCGCGATGCCCTCGACAAGGAGGTTCGGAAGGATGCTGGTGTAGAGCGACCCGGGGCCCAGCGTAATAAGATCGGCCCGCGCGATGGCATCCAGCGTCTCGGGCAGCGGCTCGCAGTGGCTGGGCACAAGACGCAAGCGATCGATTTTTTCCTTCGAGGCGCTGATGGCGGTTTCTCCCTTCACCACAACGCCGCCGGCGAGCATCGCTTCGAGATGCACATTGGCGGCGGTGGATGGAAAGATTCGCCCGGCAATCGCGAGCACCTCGGAGCAGACCCTCACAGCCTGCGCGAAATCTCCCATCACCTGGCTGAGGGCGGTGAGAAAGAGGTTTCCGAAACTATGACCCTTCAGGCCCTCGCCGGCGTCGAAGCGGTATTGGAACAGCTCCGATAGCAGGTCTGAATCCTCGGATAGAGCGACGAGACAGTTGCGGATATCGCCAGGCGGGAGTACGTGCAACTCTCTGCGAAGGCGGCCTGACGACCCGCCGTCGTCGGTGACGGTCACCACCGCGGCGATTTCGATCTCTGTCCGAAAACGCGCGGCGTCAAACGGCCGTCCCGCTCGATGGGCGCGCGTATATTTCTTCAGGCCCGAGAGCAGCACCGAAAGCCCGGTGCCGCCGCCGATCGAGACGATGCGGAGCGGCGCTACCCGCGCGCCGGTTTCCAGCGGGAGAATACTCATACCGTTCCCATTCTCGCGTCAAGGAGAGGCGTTTCGCTAATACGCTCAAGTTCGGCGCGAAACCACAACGGACAGGGGCGGCGGTGATACGATGATCCCGTAAACCGCCCTGGCGGAGAGACGCTCCACTGGATGACGGCGGAAAGCGCGGCACAAGGGGATGAGGATGAAAAGACGAGGATTTCTTGGAGGGACCGTTGCGGGCACGGCGGCGCTCGCGGCTGGCGGCTCGATGGCCGCGGGTGCACAAGCGGGTACGCCGTATCCCTACAAATTGCGTTACGCCCCGCACATAGGAATGGTCCAGGGGCTGAGCGTGCCTCAGCAGCTCGAACTGTACGCCAAGAACGGCTTCAAGCAGTTTGAATATAACGGCCTCCCGAGCCGGTCGCCCGAGGAGGTTCTGGCCATCCGGAAGAAGATGGACGAACTCGGGATGAGCATGGGTGTGTTCGTCGTCAACCGCGGCGGCTGGAAGCCCACGGCAATGGGGGACAAAGGCGGACACAAGGAGTTTCTGGAAGACGTGGTCCGCGCGGTGGAACTGCACAAGGTGATCCGGAATGAATGCGCTACCGTCACGTCGGGCCTGGCTGTTCCTCACCTCACGCAGGCGCAGCAGACGCGGAACGCGATTGAAGTCCTGAAGCGCGCGTCGGATATCGTCTCGGGGACGAATTTGGTGCTTGTGCTCGAGCCGCTGAACTGGAAGGTGGATCACGCGGGTTATCTTGTTTCGTACATCGAACACGCGGGGGAAATTATCGGCGGCGTGGACCGTCCGAACGTAAAGATTCTCTTCGACCTCTATCATCAGCAGATTACCGAGGGAAACCTGATCAATCACATTCGCTTTTATTACGAATTCATCGGCTATTTCCAGGCCGGCGACGTGCCGGGCCGGAAAGAACCGTACACGGGCGAGATTAACTTCCAGAACGTGTTCAAGGCGATTTATGAGCTTGGATTCAAGGGAATGATCGGCATGGAGCACGGGCTCTCCACGCAGGGGATACCGGGCCTGATGAAGTGCTTTGATGCCTACAAGAGGGCGGATCAGTTTGAGATTTGAAGGAGGCCGTCACATGGCGGGTGGGTTTTCTAGACGCTATTTCTTCTTCGGTTCGCTTGCCCTGGGAGCGGTTCCGGCGGGAGGCTTCGGCAGTGTCGCCTCTCTGCGCGCGCTTGGCTACAAGCCGTATTACGACAAGCTGAACGTCGCGGTGATCGGATGCGGAGGGCGCGGCGCGGACCTGCTGAACGAAGCGGCGGAAACCGAAAATATCGTGGCGCTCTGTGACGTCGATACAAAACGTTCAGCGAGGGAGCTTGGGAAGCACGCGAAGCTGCCGTTTTATCGGGACTACCGGGAAATGCTCGATAAGGAGGGCCGGAATATCGACGCTTGCACCATCGCCGCCCCCGATTTCATGCACGCGACCATCGGGATGGCGTGCATGCAGCGCGGCAAGCACGTGTATATCGAAAAACCTCTGACGCGCACACCGTGGGAGGCGCGTCTGCTCATGCAAGCCGCGGCGAAATACAAGGTGGCGACGCAGATGGGCAACCAGGGTTTTTCTCACGAAGGGAACCGGGTAGCCGCGGAAATTCTCTGGTCCGGCGATATCGGCGAGGTTCGAGAGGTACACGTTTCCACGTCGCCGGGTACCCACCCGACGGGGCTGAAGGAACTTCCGCCGGAAGAATCCGTGCCCGACACGCTCGACTGGCGGGATTGGCTCGGCCCGATGCCCATGCGGCCGTACAGTTCCTGGTATGTGCCGTACAATTGGCGCGGTTTTTATGATTTCGGCACGGGCCAGATCGGCAACTGGGCCACGCACGCCGCGGGGCCCGTCCATACCGCCCTTCAGCTTGGCGCGCCGGAATGGCTTGAGCGGCTGAGTGTGGATGGCGAGAGCAACATTACCTTTCCCAACCGGGCGACGGTGCGGATTCACTTTCCCGCGCGGGGCGGCATGCCGCCGGTGGACGTGTACTATCACGATTCCGCGCGCTCGACCGATCCGGACGCTTTCCACGTGCCAGGGGCAGAGAACGAGCCTGTGCTTCCGCCTCCGGACAATCTGGCCGCAAAAGGCCGGCCCACCGGCCGCTGGCTGCGAACGGTCGCCCGGATCGCTTCCGGCGAGCCGGCGGAAGACCCCAGACCAGCGCCCCGGCAGGCATCGCCAGCCAAGCCCGCCGGGCCTCCGAGAGGCGCGGGCGGCCCGGATGTACGCGTTTTCGGAGACAATCGCGTTACGCCGCGGCCGGGCGTGCTCACCGGGAACGGCGCGGTTTTCCTGGGCAGCAAAGGGGTAATGGCGACGACCATGCGCGGTGAAGGCGTGTGGCTGCTACCCTCTTCCCGTTGGAAGGAGTACAAGCTCCCGCCCGAGTTGCTCACGCGTTCTCCGGGACACATGGCCGATTGGCTTCGGGCCGCGAAGGGCGGCGAGATGAGCTGCTCAGATTTCAGCATCGCGTCTCCGTACGCGGAATGGCTCGCGCTGACGGCCATCACGATGCGCGTGGGCGGAAAACTCGAGTGGGACGCGAAGAACATGCGATTCACCAACAGCGAAGAAGCCAACAAATACGTGAAGCCGCGGTTTCGCCAGGGTTGGGAGTTAAAGCTTTAGCACGAAACGGTCCCAATTCGCGTTACACTGACAATTGGCCGTGAGCCCCAGGTTCACGGCCCCAGATTTTACGCGGGGAGGGGGTGAATCACTTGGCGGAAGTTCATATTTCAGACGGCGAAAGCCTCGAAAGCGCATTGCGCCGCTTTAAGCGGAAGGTGCAGCAGGAAGACATCATCAAGGAGATCAAGAAACACTCCTTTTATCTGAAGCCCGGCGAAAAGAAGCGTGTTAAACAGGCGCTGGCACGCAAACGCAGCCGCAAAAAGGCCAATCGCGGTTCGGACTAAGTGCCCGATCTCCGGCTCGCCGGCTGATACGTTTTCCAGAGAAAACGCCCCTCCATGCGAGGGGCGTTTTTCGTTATACGTGGTTGTTGGTTTGGCACTGTGGCGCCCGTAGCCGCCGGGCGGAAGGATACGCCGCGGCGAAGCGTTAGCGCTTCCGGGGCGGAGGGGGCGCTTCCGACGCGCCACCGGGCACGTACGCGAAATCCCAGGCGCGAACGTTGCTCTCTCCGGGAGAATACGTGATGAGGGCGTACTCGCCGGGGTCCAGGTCGCTCCGGGGCCAGACCTGGTAAAGCATCGGCCCGGCTTCGCGCCTGAAATCTTCCACCTCCCGCTGGTTTTCCAGAACTTCATTCGAAATGGGGATGATCTCCCAGATCTGTACCGTCCGGTTCCCTTTGTGAGCGCTGAGTTTCACGAACCCGAACGTCTGTTGCCGGTGCAGACGGATATAGAATTCCGGACGCGCCACGGAGATGCGATTCGCGGAGCGCTCCCCCTTGACCTCCACGTAGTTCTTGCCGGCAGTCAGCGGAAGCGGATTGATCGCTTTCAATACGGCGCGCTTGCGGTCCGTCACGACCTCCAGTTCGGCGATGGGGAAGGTGCGAAGCGCACCGCCTTCGTAGAGATAGACGCCGGGTTCGAGCGGGATGCCTTGCGCCTCGTTGCGCAGGCGGCGCTCCACCGCGTCTTCGGCGTCGATAAGCTTCCGCTCCTTCGCCTGTTCATCCATGACGGATTGATTCACGGAGCGGGTCTTCTTGAGGTCGATAAGATCGAGCGGAATCTCTTCCCAGGCGCTGCGTTCCACGCTATAGAAGCGCACGCGATCGCTCAGCACCTGATATTCGCGCACCACGTGATAGGAGCCGTCGGTCAAATAGAGCCGCTGGTTCGCGGCCAACGCGACTCCCGCAAGGCCCGCCAGCAGGAGCGGCAACAGGAGGCTCTGGAGTAGGCGCGATCTAGACATGAGTGGCTATTTCTTCGATGCCACGCGAGCCGAAGCCGTTACCCCGCAACCGGCCGCTTCATGCGCGGTTCACTCCTTTTCCGCCTATTCCGCCGCGCGCGGTTCATCCATACTCTCCGCGGAGGGAGCGAGATCCGTGCGAATCTCCAATTCCACGGCGTGCAGAGACACCAGCATGTCCTGTATGAAGAGGCTGACGCCGGGGACGATCAGCACAAGCGCGATCAGAAAGAACGCCGGGGAGACGAAATCCCGCGCGAAGGAGAGAATCTGAGAGCCGAACAGGCACAGCACCCCCAGGCTCACGCACAGCACGCTCGCCGCGGAGCAAAAGATGGCGCCGCGCAAAATCTTGCCCCTTCGATAGATCACATTCAGTTGCTCATTCAGCATCTGGCCGCGAACGGGGTCTGAATTCTGCCGCATCTCGCGGGATAGAATGCGCGCCCGGTCGATCACGCGCCCAAAACGGTTCGTCATGCTGAGCAGCAACAGGCCGACGCCTGAAATCAGAATGACGGGCCCAAGCGAAACCGAGAGGACACGGAACAGTTGGTCGAGCGGCATGCTAACTACAGGGTAACCGGTTCCGCGCGGCTCACCGCCGCTTAGTAGTCTTTTCGCGCGAACACGGCCACCGCGCCCGCCAGGCACGCGGCGCCAAAGATCGCCGAGGCGAACAGGGGTTCTCCCGAGGCGATGCCTTCACCGCGAAGCGCCCCGATAATCATCGCACCCAGCTCGTACGTCCGCGGAAGCAGCATGTGCAGGCCGTTCCAAATGGTGCGAGCCGTCTGGGAGCCGAGCAGGCGCGCGGCCAGCTCCTTTTGGGAGAGGATCGGGCTGAAAAGCAGAGCCAGAAAAGTAACGATGGTGGCGGCGGCGGAACTCTCCGCCCAGACCGACACCAGCATTAC
>CAZXBZ010000017.1:15029-17893 GCA_964639135.1 uncultured Solibacteraceae bacterium
CCATCAGCACGGAAAAGAGGAAACACGTGACGGGCACGGCATAGAGAAAGCCGGGGTTCCAATAGCCCGATTTCCAGCCCAGAATCAGATAGCTCCCCCCAATCAGCAGCGCGACGTTCAAAGCCACCATCGCCACGTTACCCAGATAGCAGCCCAGCACCAGCCAATGCCGCGAAACCGGACGAGCCAGAATCAGACTGGCGCGGCCTGGCGTATAGAGCGCGGGCGTCAGCCCGGCACAAACGAAGACGGCGACAAAGGTGGAGACTCCATACAGAAATACCGCGATCACTCCCTGGACCTCGCGGAGAAAAACCGACAGCGATTCGCTGGTGGCCGTGCTCATGGCCTCCCGGCCAAAAAGCGAAATGGTGGCTTTTGCTCCGGTAACGATGTCGATCTCCAGAACGAAGAGCAAAAAGAGCAGAATCAATACCGTGGAGCCATAGATCGCCCACACCAGGCGCTGGGCGAACGCCTCCCGGACGGTATCCATCGTGATCGCGTACAACGCGCGGATCGCGCCTGGCGATGATGGAGCCTGTTTCATCCGCGCTCTCCCTTTAGCGCGCCGAGAAAAACCTGTTCGAGCGTGCGCTGGTTCTTCTCGATCGTCTCGATCCTGCTATCGTGCCTCCGCAGCAGGTCAATGGCGGCGTTGAGCAAATCGAGGTTCGAGGCATCCACGCGCCATCGTATCCGGCCATCCTCGAAGCTTTCGAGCGCCCGCGGGAGCGCATCCACAAGGTGGTCCAGGCCCTGGGGCAGATCGCCCCTGGGTGATTCGCAATAGATGGAATAGCCCTCGCGCGCCGTGAGCTGCGCGACGCTCCCCGAAAGCAGCAGCCGGCCCCGCTGAAGGATCGCGACATGCCCGCAGAGCTGCTCCACTTCCCCGAGGGCGTGGGAATTCAAAAAGATGGTGACGCCTTCCGCGTTGAGCGCCGCGAGCACATCGCGGAACTGGCCGCGGCCCACCGGGTCCACGCCGTCCGACGGCTCATCGAGAATCAGCAGATCGGGCTGGTGAAGCAGCGCCTGCGCGAGGCCGACCCGCTGCAGCATCCCCTTCGAATGCTTGCCAAGCCCGAGGCGCTCCCACTCCCGCATGCCCGTAAGGCGGAGCACTTCATCCACGCGGCGCCGAAGCGCCGCTCCGCCGAGCCCGGATAGCTTGCCGAGAAATTCCAACAGGGACCTTGCATTGTGGTGCGCGGGATAGCGTCCGTTCTCGGGCAGGTAGCCCACGCGCGATCGGGAGCGGGGCTCGCGGGTATCCACTCCGAAGAGACGTGCCCCTCCGTTCGACGGGCCCGTCATGCCGAGAAGCATTTTGACGAGGGTTGTCTTGCCGGAGCCGTTAGGCCCAAGCAGCCCGAACGTGACGCCGCGCGGAACCGTGAGCGATATGTCACGAACGGCGTGGATCGGCGGCCGGCCAAATGCCGGGTGATAGGTTTTGCCGAGGCCGAGCGTTTCAATCGCGGGCGCGATGTCACTTTTCGAAAACGTATCCATGCGAAACGGCCGACCGCCGGCGTGCCTCTTGTCCGCCGCGCGCATTAGGGGCGGGCAATAGCCTGCTTCGATTGTCCGCTATTGCAATTCACGATCCCAAACCCGCACCATTCGCCATATCGTCCCGCCAGGCCCGGTCTTGAACGGAAAAGCTCCGGCCGGGAACGCACGCCTCGCCGAACCGGGCCGGTATTGCTCCGCCTGGCGCGTGGCTGCGATATGCTCATCGCAGGACGGCTCAGTACCGGATAAAACGCTTGAGGAGGAGAGACGGATGATCTCACGACGGTATTCCATCGGCATCTCCATGACGCTGCTGATCGCGCTGGCTCTCACGATATTCGGCTGCTCTCCGGCGCCCAAGGAAAAAACGGCTGAAGTGGCGCCTCCTCCGGTGGAAG
This sequence comes from uncultured Solibacteraceae bacterium, assembly GCA_964639135.1. Lineage (GTDB taxonomy): Bacteria > Acidobacteriota > Terriglobia > Bryobacterales > Bryobacteraceae > JACTMJ01. Next base: position 16,949 of record CAZXBZ010000017.1, read on the forward strand.
AGCCTGAACCCGAACCGGCGCCGGACGTGTACCGCGCGAAATTCACCAGCACCAAGGGCGATTTTGTCATCGAGGTGACGCGCAAATGGGCGCCGATGGCCGCGGACCGTTTCTATACGCTGCTCAAGGAAAATTACTACGCCGGCTGCCCGGTTTACCGGGTGCGGCCTGGCTTCGTGGTGCAATGGGGCATCAGCAACAGCCCCGGCAAGACCTCGAAGTGGAACCAGGAGTATATGGAGGACGAGCCCCGTACGCAATCCAATCTGCGCGGCACGGTGGCTTTCGCCAGCTCCGGGCCGGATTCCCGCACCATGCAAATATTCGTGAACATGGGGAACAACACCCCGCTCAACGCACAAGGCTTCGTCCCCTTCGGCCGGGTGCTGAGCGGGATGGATTCCCTCGCGAAAATGATGAGCTATGGCGACCAGATCGACCAAAGCCGCCTGATGCGCGAAGGCGGCAGCTACGTCGAAATGTTCTTCCCCAAGATGGATCGCATCGAGAAGGCGGAGATCCTTCCGGCGGAATAGCGTGGCGTGGCGCGGCTGCCCTAGGCGGTGGCTGCCCGCGCGAGCGCAACGAAATCCTCGAAGGAATACCCCGCGCCGCGAATCTCGTAGTAGAGAGGCCCGTCGTGCGGACGCCGGGTGAAATCGCGAGCCGGCGCGATGCGCCAGCGTTGCGGCGAAAGCGCGAAGCGTGAAGTCACCCGCCGCTGGCTCTGGTAACAATCGAGCGCCGCCCGCTTGCGCGCCTGTTCCGCTGGCGTGAGGACGTCTTCCACCACCTCTCCATGTTCATCGAGAAACTCGCCGCAATAAAATTCACCATGGCGCGCATGGTATCCGCTGAATTCACGCAGTTCTGGCGTGTCTTCCCGCCGTTTCCCCAGCCTCAGGAGGGCCTGGTACACGGCGAACGCCGTGGCGTCATGATCCG
>CAZXBZ010000018.1:0-17370 GCA_964639135.1 uncultured Solibacteraceae bacterium
GCTGTACTTCTTAACATCCGCGTCGCCTGGCGCGAATATCCAGGTTTGCCATGCCCCCGGCGAGTGGACGCCCCAGGGCAGCGGCGGGCAGGCGAACGTCGCTATCCGAAATGGCGGCGATCTGGTGGGGACCCGAAGCACGCTCAACTTCGACGCTGGCGCCGGCATCATTGAGATCATCGGCGATTCGGGAAGCGCCGTCGATATCCAACTCGCCGTGGATACTTCGGTAGTGATGACGAAGGCCGCGAGCCAATCCGGCGGCGCGCTGCTCTGCGACGCCTCGATCGGCGAAGACAATACCTATGCCTGCGCGATGTCGCCGGCGCTCACCGCGTACCAGCCGGGGATGATTCTCCATTGGAAGCCCTCCGCGCCGCCATCCGGGCCGGAAGTAAGCCTCAACATCGATCTGCTGGGCGCGAAACGTATCCGCATGGCGGATGGCGTCACGGATCCACGGCCGCAAGATATCGCGGGCGGGCGGATTTACCCACTTTGGTACGACGGAATGCAGTTTCGCCTGCCGGCATCCATCATTCCAGACACATATCTTACGGCGGCACAACAACAGGCCGGAGCGGCATTGTACTGTGAGTCAGCCGGGACGCTGGCGGCCGCCTATTCCTGCCACGTCTCGCCGCCGCTCGAAGTGTACCGTGAAGGAATGGTGATCTTCTGGCGGCCCGACGTTGCTTCCAACGGCGCCGCGGTCTCGCTCGACGTGGATTCTCTCGGCCCCGCCGGCATAACGCTGCAAGACGGCGAAACCAGCCCGGCGGCGGGCGAAATCGTCGCGGGGGAACTCTATCCGCTCTGGTACGACGGCGTGTCCTTCCGAATCTTGACCGGCATCCTGAAGCCATTTCTCTTGCCCTCGGATTATCAATCCGCGGCGTATTCGCGCTGCGAGGCAACCGAGACGGCTTCGGGCGTATTCGAATGCAGTCTCGCCGCGCCGCTGGCATCCTATGCGCGCGGCACGCTACTGTACTTCTTGCCGGACACCGATGTGGACGGCCCAATCACGCTCAATGTGGATAGCATTGGGGCGAAGAGCGTGAAACTGGCCAATGGAGATACCGACCCATCCGGCGGGCAACTGCACGCGGGCCAAATGTACCCGGTCTGGTATGACGGCGTTCAATTCCGGCTTGCGATCGAACCCCGAGCGACAGACAATTCCTCGCCCCGCCCCGGCTGCGCGGAAGCTTTGCGAGGAGTTCGATGGCTGCTGCCCGGAGAAACGGGCGTGAAGGATGAATTCGCGGTTTGCGCGAAGGACGATACGGATTCGTATGCCTGGCGAATACTTTATTAGAGCTGACACTTCGGGCGGAAAAGGAAAAATGCGGAAAATCATTACTGGGTGTTATGGGATAGCACGGCTGACCGTGGCCGCCATTCTTGTGTGGGCCGTGGCCGCTGCCGCGGCGTTCGCCGGGCAGTCGCTCGTCCTTGCTCAAAGCGGCCGCCAGTCGTTTTCGTTGCCGGGCCAGTCCAGAACGGCAAGCTGGCGCGTCGAATTTCAGCTTCACGATGTCGGCGTGCCGCTGAGCGACACGAATATCCTTGGAATGTCGGGGTTTATTACGAGGCTTTACAGCGGCGGCAAGCAATTCTACGTAGCGCCGCAAGGCGATTCCTACCCCGGCGGGACTCCGTGCATTTTCAACACAACGGGCCGGAGCAATATGCTGGTTCGTATTCAGCGCGATTACTCCGCGATGAAATACTATTGCGAAATCTGGGAGGCCGACGGGAGCAACTACACTTTTCAGACGCTTACCATCCTGAGCGTCAAGGACACGGGGCCGAATGGATATATCGACGGCCGCTACAGCACCGCGAAGCTCGGATTTCTGCGCATGTCAAACACGCTCGTGCCCCTTAAATCCCGGCCTCCCGTCACGGCGGAAACAGGCAACGAACTGGAGCTGAAATTCGACGGCGACACGAAGGATTCGAGCGGCAAGAAACGCGACATGGACGCCTCGGGCTTCAGCTTCGCCCCAACACCCGGCCAAATGGCCTTCGCCCTCCCGGCCACGCCTGACACGCCGCCATGGGCTCCGTTTATCACGCTACGCGCCCGGCATCCATCAAAGCTGACTTCACATAGTTATTCCATGGCCGACGCATCGCCGACGGTCGATTGCCATTGGGTGCAGTTGGAAGGGCCATCGGACGCCATCTTCGATAACCGCGCAAGCTGTGAGCCCACGCTGACCGGACTCGTGTTCGGTCCGTACAAGTTCCGGCTCGCGGTGACGGATTCCGCCGGTTCCACGGCATCCGCCGATTTCGATGTGGGCGCGGTCGCCTACGACAAGAAGGGCGTGGTGATCTATCCCGACGAGCGGCTCTACTCGCTTCTCGGCCCGTCCCTTGTGCTCGGCGCGAACCCGTGGGAATGGGCGGATTCGCAATCGGTCAAAATGGCCGTCAAGAATTGGGATAACTACAAGATCAACGGCGGGACCTGGGACGCGGAATGGCTCTATTCCACCTATAACGGGATGGACCGCGCGGGCACGGTGTATACGCGGGCAGGAATCAGTAACAAGCTATACGGCGTGGGAACCAATTTTTTGGAGGTCTTTTGCGGAGGCAAGGCCGGGCCGGTTTCGAAGCCGATGTATATCAGTGTGGCCCTGCCGACGGTGGATCCGAACGACGAACCCAGCCGGTACCCTCGCTATGTCGCCTCCTGTGAGAGCGATACGGAATTGACCTTTGTCTCCGGGTGGGTCTGGGAGCGCCCACAGATCAGCGCGCCTGGCGTTACCTGGGGAACGATGGGCGATTGTCCCGATTGCTCCACCTGGAACGGCAGGAACTTCGCTAGCGATGTGAATTATTACGATAATGCGCTCGCGCATTACGCGCTCTACTACCGAACCGGCTGGAGGAAGGCCCGTGATTCCGCCCGCTGGATGGCGGATCGTTATGCCTATTCCCCGTGGATTGGTGGAGGCATCAACTGGGTGCCACGCCATGCCTCTCTGGCAAGCGCTTTCCTCCGCGCGACCGTGGACACCGGGAATCCGCCCGAAAAGAACGTCTGGCCTCTGTTGCGATCCATGGTGGATAACAACTGCGCCGGCGAAACAACTTCGGCCAATCCCATCAGCGATCCGCGCGAATCGGGTTATTGCCTGGCCTTCACCGCGTTGAAGGCGAAGCTGGACCCCGATACAAGCGCCCGGACGGCCTCGCTCGAAAGGCTGGTTATCGGTTACACCAACCGCTGGGGTTCTCAGCAGCGCCCCGCGGGGAACTATGTCAACAACGGCTTTGAGGGTGACTTCTCTCACGTGCATTCCGTCACCCAGGGTTCGGCAACGGTCACGCGCTATTCCGGGACTCCCTATCCAAGCGACTACTGCGGCACGGCACTGACGGAGGCGGGTACGATCACCGTCGCGAACACGGACCGCGTAAGCGTTACCGGAGACGGGACGAACTTCACGGGAAGCGCCGGCAAGATCATCTTCCTTACCGGCACACTCGGCGGCAAGCCGTGGAGCATGGCGGCGACCATCGCCAGCGACCCCGCGCCAACCGCAACCGCCATGAAGCTCAACCAGCCGTGGCGCGGAGACCCGTCAAGCGTTACCAAATACCGCATCATGGACGCCAAGCCAGCCGGGCGGGGCTATTGGACAATGTTCATGGCGCCCGTAAACGCGGCGAACAAAGTGATCGCAACCATGGACGAGGATAGCTGGTATTACTGCACGGTCATTAACGGCGATACACTGATGCTCGATAAGCCGTATACCCGCGATACCTCCAACGGCAACATCTATCGCCGGATGACCTGGCAAAACCTTACCGGCCGCGGCTCGCAGCCGTTCATGATGGGCATCATCGCCTGGGCGGAATACCTGGCAGCGGATGCGCTTGATGGTTACGACAACACCGCCGCCGCCAACTATCGCGAGGCCGCCGGCAAGGTGGTCCATTGGATCTGGAGCATCGGGAGATCGCCGGCCACGAAGGGCATGCGCTACGGGATTGAATTTTCCAACTGCACCGTGCTCGATTACCCTTCCGCATTCGAATGCTGGACGGCCGATTCCAGGGTGGAGCGTGCTTACAACATCGAGACGATCAACGCGTTCTCCCGCCGCTACCTCGATACGCGAAGCGCCACCGACAAAACGATCGGCGATTCGCTCTTTAACGACACATACGCCAAGGCGGGGTACGCATCTCCGTTCGAAAGTGACGGCCACTTCAACACCGCGACCGACGATGGAAGTTATGGCTGGAACTTCTGGCTGCAAACCAAGAATTACGGACAGGCCTGGGGTGTCGGGGGCGGTCAAACCTGGCCGGCGGCCCGATTAGGCGGCGTCGCCAGCCCGATACCACGCAACGTGCAGGTAGGTTTCTCGCTCTCCAGCATCCAAGGCGCGGTGAGCACGCGAATTCAAACCACCAGCCCCTCCGGGCAAACCGCCATCACGAACTGCGGTGATCGCTCACCCTGCCAGCTAAACCTCGATAAGCGCTTTGGCTCCTATTGGATGAAGCTGGAATACATCTCAAGCTCCGGAACGGTAGTCGCGGCCTCGGAATCTCAACTGATCCAGGTACCCTAAACCGGCGCGGCGCGGGCGGCGGGTCCTCCGCTTCCCGCCCGCCGTCGGTTACTTTCTCAGGATGCCGCGGCGGCGGTCTCGTCCGCGGACTCTTCGATACGCCGTTGTGCGATGCGAGCCGTCGCGATCAGCAACCCAATCAGTGAGACGAAATAGAAGTTATACGCCTGCGCAAGGAATGTGGCCGCCGTCGAGAACGCAATCACCGATAGCAAGACACAGAAAAGTGCGAGCGATAAATCCCGCAGGTTCAGCGCTCGAGCCTTCTTGTAGCAGCGATATACCGGCATAATCGCGGTGCCTAGCGCCCCCGTAAAAAACAGAAATGCCAGGATACCGCTCTCGCTCGAAATCTGCGTCCAGGAACAGTGCGTCGCATGCCAGTTACCCCGCTTCCCCTGTTCTATCGAACTTCGCCCCTCATAGTTCCCGAACTGATCCGGCCCTACACCGAATACCGGGTGCAAAAACGTGAATTCAACACTCTTCTTGAACAGGTACTCCCGGGAATCCTTCGATTCCGCCGCTTCTTCGTGAGCGTCACTGAAAATATCGGTCAGCCTCGCCCGGGTCGATTCAGGAATCACGATCGGAACCAACAGCGAAGCAACCGCCGCGCCCGCGATCAACCCGATGCGCAGCCTCATCGGCGCTTGAAGCAGGAAGAAAAGGCAAGCCGCCGCGATCGCTACGACCGCCCCCCGCGAGCCCGTGCCCAGCACCACGTAGACCCCATAGGCGATAACGAACACGGAGGCGATTCGGAACAGTACATTCCGCGTTTGATCGAACGTGACATAGAGCACAAACGGCAAGAGCAGGAGGAGGTGCGCCGCCAGATCGTTCGAATTGCCAATTGTTCCGCTCGATTCAAGCTTCAACCGCCCGCCCGTATCCATCACGCCGTACATGCGGACAGTGGCGATCACCACCACCGCCGACATCGCCAGCGCGCCGAACAGCATCCGGAGCTGCTTCCAGGTGATAACGGTTCCGCCGATCACCAGAACCAGCGGCAGCATGTGAATCGCATAATCCTTCACGCGGCCCGTCGAGCCGCCCACCCAGGAGCTAAACGGCGTCGCCACCACCATCCATCCAAAAAACAGCATGATCAGAATGAACGAACGGTTGCGAAGAGTCGATTCCAGCCCGGAACTGAAAATCACCCCGATATAAGCAAAAGGCGCAACAATATAGAGCAATTTCAGATTGACGCCCGTCATGAAGTAGCCAAGCTCGGTCAGGTTGCAGAACTTCACCACAATCAGCGCGAGCGCCGCGAGAAAGACAGGCCAGTTCGCGTTCAATGCGTGGTCAGCCGGCGTAACCGTCTTCACCACCATTGGTCTCAAGAGCGGCACGACACCAGCCTGGGCAGCCGGCGCCGCCGCTCTCGCCAGCCGGGGCAAGTGCCGGTTGAAGCAGCCGAGACGCCCGTGGCCTTCGCCCGCTGCTGCCGCGGCGTCGTTCGAATCCACCGGGATTGCCGGGGCCGCCTGCTTCCCTGGGCCGTCCCCTTCCCTAATTGGTAACGGATTGAATCTTGGCACGTTGCTCTAATTATAGCGATTGCTTCGTCGAGCCCATCGCACACACGGCACGGGCCACACGCCCGCTTACGAACGCTTTGGAGCCAGCGCTCCGAAGCGGCGCCAAGCCCCAAGCATCTCCCGCCGCAAAGCCGGAATTTTGCCGCATGCTATCCTGAATATTTCCCCTCCATCTAGCCATGCAGCTTGAAAAAGTCTATGAGCCTCAACAGTTTGAACCACACTGGGCGGAGTGGTGGCGAGACTCGGGCTTCTTTGCCGCCTCGGCTGATCCCAGCGACCCGCGGCCCGTTTTTTCCCTGGTAATTCCACCCCCAAACGTCACCGGAAATCTCCACATGGGGCACATGCTGGAGCACTCGGAGATCGACGTCACCACGCGCTGGCATCGTATGAAGGGTTACAACACCCTGTGGCTGCCGGGGACCGATCACGCGGGCATCGCTACCCAGATGGTGGTGGAGCGGGAACTCGCGAAGCAGGGAATCTCCCGGCACGATCTCGGCCGGGACGCCTTCGAAGCGAAGGTGTGGGAGTACAAGGAACTCCACGGCGGAGCCATCCTCAAGCAGATGGCGCGAATCGGCGACAGCGTCGATTGGAACCGGCTGCGCTTCACCCTTGATGACGGCCTTTCTCGGGCGGTTCGCACGGTCTTTGTAAACCTCTACAAAAAGGGGCTTATCTATCGCGGACCTTACATGGTCAACTGGGACCCCGCGCTTCAAACGGCCCTCTCCGATCTTGAGGTTATCCACGAAAAGGTAGAAGGCAAGCTCTGGCACTTCCGTTATCCGGTGAAAGACAGCGCCGAGTATGTCGTCGTGGCCACCACGCGCCCGGAAACCATGCTCGGCGATACAGCCGTCGCCATCAATCCGCGTGACGAGCGCTATCTCCACCTCCACGGCAAGAGCGTTATTCTGCCGCTCATGAATCGCGAGATCCCCATCATTCTCGATGAGATGGCGGATCCCGAATTCGGCACCGGCTGCGTCAAGATCACCCCCGCCCACGATCCAAACGACTTTGAAGCGGCTCAGCGGCACAACCTCCCCCTGATCCGCGTGATCGACGAACACGCCCGCATCACGGCGGAGGGCGGCGCCTACGCCGGGCTTGACCGCTTCGAGGCCCGGGAGCGCGTCCTCGCGGATCTGGAAGTCCAGGGCTTTCTGGCCGCCGTTGAACCTTATGAGTTAAGTGTCGGTAAAAGCCAGCGCACCGGTACGATCGTCGAACCCATGGTCTCCACCCAATGGTTCGTCCGCACGAAACCGCTCGCCGAAAAGGTGATTGCCGCCACCGAAGCCGGGCGCACCGTCATCACGCCCGATAACTGGCGCAAGATCTTCTTTGACTGGATGTATAACATCCGGGATTGGTGCATTTCCCGGCAGCTCTGGTGGGGTCATCGCATCCCGGCCTGGCATTGCGCCCAGTGCCACGGCGTCACCGTGGGCATGGAAGACCCCGCCCGGTGTGAACATTGCGGCAGCTCTGCCCTCACGCAGGAAACCGATGTTCTCGACACCTGGTTCAGTTCCGCCCTCTGGCCTTTCTCCACGCTGGGTTGGCCGGAGAAAACACCCGAACTGGCAAAGTTCTACCCCACCACGCTGCTCATCACCGGTTTCGACATCCTCTTCTTCTGGGTGGCGCGGATGATGATGATGGGCCTCGAGTGCATGGATGACGTGCCCTTCCGCACGGTCTACATCCATGGGCTGGTCCGAGACGCCGAACGCCAGAAGATGTCCAAGACCAAGGGCAACACGGTGGATCCGATCGAGACTATCGCCAAGTACGGCACGGACGCTACCCGCATCACCCTCCTGCTCGGCGCGGCCCCCGGCACCGATATCGTGCTCACCGATGAGCGGCTCACTTCCTCGCGCGCTTTCGCCAACAAGATCTGGAACGCGGCCCGCTTCCTGTTTCTCAACATGGAACGGTGCGGGATTGAACCCTGGCTTCCCGAGGAACAGGCTTCCTACTCACCGGCTCCGGACCCCGCCACCGGAGAGACTCCCCTCGAGGATCGTTGGATTTTCTCCCGGCTCAATCACTACGCCGGCACGATCAATAAAGCGATCGAAAACTACCGCTACCACGACGCCGCTCAGCCACTGTGGGCCTTCATCTGGGGCGATTTCTGTGATTGGTACCTGGAGCTCAAGAAGCTGCGTTTTGAGGAAGGCAGCGGCTTCAACCACCATTGGCGGAATATCCTCACGGTGTTCGATTGCGCCCTGCGCCTGCTCCATCCGGTAATGCCGTTTCTCTCCGAGGAGCTTTGGCAGCGGTTGCGGCGTGAATCGAGCGGGCGCGGCGCTTCACTCTGCCTGGCGCGCTACCCCGAAGCGAATCCAGCGATCCAGGACGCCGCGGCCGAAGCGGAAGTGGAGGCGCTGCAAGCCATGATCGGCGCCGTCCGCAACCTCCGGGCGGATCTCGGCCAGGATCCCAAAAAGGTGATCGATGCGCGAATTCACGCCCGCGGAGCCGCCGCTGCGGTCGCGTCCAGCCAGCTCGAGGCGTTGAACAAGCTGGCCGCCATCCGTGCCGAAGTCATCGAAGGCGATGCGCCGCAACTCAAGGGCGCGGTTCGCTCCACTCCGACATTCGACGTGGTTCTGCTCGTCCCGGCCGCGGAGCTGGAGGCACAGCGCATCCGCGTGGAGAAAGACCAGCGGCAACTCCTGAAGGTGATTACCAACACGGAGCGCCAGCTCTCGAACGAAGAGGCGCTCGCCCGCATGCCCGCCCACATCGTGGAGGGTATGCGAGCGAAACTCGCTGAATATCAGGCCAAGCGCGAAAAGAACGAGGAAGCCCTCGCGGCGCTCGCTGGCTAAGACGGGCGCTCCGGTCCCCGGCTCCGCCCGCAAGGAGGCAAACACAACATGCCGACGTCCGAATCCGCCGATCCCGTTTTCCGCGTGGAATACCCGGAAATCGAAGAGCTCGTACGGATGGCTCTGGCGGAGGATATCGGCTCGGGCGATGTAACAACCCGGGCCACCATTCCCCCGTCGCGCGGGGCTCGCGGCGAGTATCGCGCCAAGCAGGACCTCACTCTTGCGGGCATCGAATTGCTGCCGCTGATTTATCGCCTGCACGGCGGCGGAATCGATTCCCTCGAACTCCTTTTCCCAAGCGGAACGCAAGTGCCGCGGGGAACCGTCGTTGCCAGGGTGGAAGGAAGCGCGCGCACACTGCTCGAGTGCGAACGGGTAAGCCTCAACTTCTTGCAGCGGCTTAGCGGCATTGCCTCCCTCACCGCCGAATTCGTGTGCCGCATGGAGGGAACCGCCTGCCGGATTCTGGATACCCGAAAGACCACACCAGGCTGGCGGCGGCTCGAGAAGATGGCGGTCCGCGCCGGCGGAGGCGTCAACCACCGCCAGGGCCTCTTCGACGCCATTCTCATCAAGAACAACCATATTACGGCCGCCGGCGGCATCACCCCGGCCATTGAAGCCGCGAAGAAAACCGGCTTGCCGGTCGAAGTGGAAGTCCGCGCGCTCGCGGAGCTTCATGAGGCGCTTGCTTGCGGCGTGGACCGTCTGCTGCTCGATAACCTCACCCCGGCCGTCGCGCGCCAATGGATCGAAATCGCCGGTGGGCGCACCAGCATTGAACTGTCGGGCAACATCACTCTCGACACGGTAGCCGATTACGCCCGGACCGGCGCCGATTTTGTGAGTTCCGGCTCTCTTACCCATTCGGCGAAGGCGGCCGACCTTCACCTGCTGCTGACGCTTCTGTGAGTGTGTTTATTCGGCGGGAGCGGACAGCGGGCCGCGAAGGGGGAATCGGAGTAGCCGAGTCTTATTATTCGGGGCGTGCCTCCAGCCACAATTGGTTTCGTTGCGCCGCAAGCCCCATGAGGAGTTTGCATGCGTGAACCGCGCTCCAGCCAGCGCCAGCCACTTCGAACATTTCACCGGACGCTCGGCTGCATGATTGCGGCCCTTGTCACGATTGTTCTTGGGTCTCCCGTTCTGGCGGGGACATCTTCAAGCAACACCCCGGCAGTGGCGGCCGAGGCAGCGCCGGAGGGCGCGGCCGCGGGGGACACGACACCAGATGACGCTTCGACGGATTCCCCCTCGGAATCCGCGCCGTTGATCCTCCCGCCAGCCCGGCCCGCGACCACTGCCGCATCCGAAGGTGTTCACTGGGGCCCGCTGCTGAGCCAGTCGCTCCTGTTTCTGGGCGTGCAACATGGCTTCCGCTTCGCCACCGAAGCCGGTACCAGGGAGGGCATGCGCGGACCTTTCTTCAAGGGTTGGTATGACTCTCTTTCCGCGCTCCATGGATGGGGCGACGGCGATCCGTTTTATGTCAACTACGTCGGTCACCCGCTTCAGGGCGCGGTTTCCGGCTTTCTTTTTCAAGCAAACGATCCGAAGTACCGCGCCATCGAGTTCGGCAACAACCGCGATTACTGGAAATCCCGCTTGCGCGCCGCGGCGTTTTCTTTCGCCTATAGCACTCAGTTCGAGATTGGGCCGCTCAGCGAAGCTTCCTTCGGCAAGGTACAGAGCACCTATCCTCAGCAGGGTTTCGTCGATCACGTCGCCACTCCAACCGTTGGAACGTTGTGGATGGTGAGTGAAGATATTCTGGACCGCTACGTCATTCGCTCCATCGAAGGCCGCACCGAAAATCCGTGGGTGCGCATGCTGGCGCGCGGATGGCTCAACCCTGGCCGTTCCTTCTCGAACATGATGCAGTTACGCGCGCCCTGGGTGCGGGATAGCCGCCCGGGCGTATGGTCGTACAAGGCCAGCGAGGAGCGTCTGCGCAGACACCGGGAGAAGGAAGCGGCTCAATACCGCCTGGACGTACCCGCGGCATCGGCGGAAGCTCCCTGGAAAGTGCTCGCGCCCTTCGAGTTCGGCATCAACACGCGGTATTCCATTCACCCGAATGGCGGATCCGGCTTGAACTGCATCGGCGGGGGCGCGACCGCCGTGTGGAATGTCAGCCCCGCGTATAGCTGGGTGGCCGACGTTGGTGGCTGCAAGCTCTTCACGTTCGATCCGGCGCTTTCCGGCGATATTCTGAATTACCGCGTCGGTTCGCGATGGAGCCGGCGCGGCGGGCGTATTGTTCCATACGGGCAGGTCCTGGTCGGCGGAAAACGCGCCACCGTGGAGAAGATTCCGGAGGAATACCGCGAGACCGTGCGCGAGATGGAACGCCTGCCGCGTGAACGCCGCCCCTCGCGCTGGGATTATATCGATCGCCAGCAGAGCAACGGCTTCACTCTCTCCGTGGGGGGAGGTATCGACATGCCCATCAAGCCGGCCCTCTCCCTGCGTCTGGCCTCATTCGACTATTCACACGCCTGGCTGCCCTCGGCGGGCCATGCCTTTTATCCGGATAGTTTCCAATTTTCCACCGGTCTCGCGCTGCGCGTCGGTACCTGGTGAGAGGGTATTCCACAAGGTAACCACCGCGTTTCTCGAAGGTTTCACCGGTACGTAACAAACCTCGCTTCTTGGCTTTCGGCGTGGAATTTTGCTACCATCAAAATGCCGCTAATGGATCACTCCTTTTTTCCATTTGCTCCAATTCCGATAACGGAGACCCCCTTTTTTTAGAATGAGCTTCACCATTTTTCTTGGTAACTTGCCAACCTGGGTAACCGCGGAAGATATTCAGTCCTGGCTTATGGCTGATTCTTTCGTCTGCGATTCGATCAAAGTGATTCGCAGCCCGGAAACACAGGAATCCAAGGGTTTCGCTTTCATTGAGGCGCCGAATGCCGAAGAGATGCAAGCGATCATCAAGCGTTTTGATCGTGCCCCGCTTGATGGCAAGCTGCTGCGAGCCAACCCGGCGCAGCCGCCGCGCTCCCGCAATGACCGCCGGGATGATCGTTCAGGACACCGCGCGGGTGGTACCGCCGCCGATTCACAAGGCGGAGTACGCGCCCGTGGCGCGCGCCGCACAGGCGCCGCCGGCGCCAGGCGAAGCAACGCTCCAAAGACAGCGTTCGCGGAAGAGCTGGCCAAAGCGCTATAGACATTCGGAAACCCCGGTGGCAAGCCCAGGCTTCGCCACCCCGGTTTTTGAAGGCCAGGCCGCTCACGGCGTCGCACCCCAAGACCGCACCGTTTCCCCGCCACCGCTGTATCCAATGACCGTCATCACGGGCCATGCAAGGTTCTTTTGTCTCTCTTTTCCGGCTCTCGGACCAATATCGCGGAAATGGTTAGTGGTATACTTGCGTCACCGTAAATCGGTATGAAAGGCGCCCTGTTCGGCGAACCAATCCGCACTTTTGCCTTATTCCTGGCGTTCGATCGCGGCTTCTTCATGCTCCGATAGCGGAATTCGAGACTGAGGGTGTTCCTTGGATGCTCTGTTACTGCTTGTCATAAGAGCCGCTTTTGTTTCTCTGCTATTCGCTTGTGGCTATTTCCTGGTTCCGTTCGGCTTGGCTCCGATCGCTTCCGGCGCTGGCGGAGCGCTGGCCGGTCTGCTGATCGTGCTTCTTGAAATCCGGCTGAAGCAGGTAAGTCTCAAGCGATTGATGGGAGCCGCCACGGGTTCCCTGCTCGGAATAATCGGCGCCTTTTTTGTGTCCCTAATCCTTGAGCGGGCGATCCCCGCCAGCTCGCACACAGTTCCATTTCTGCAAATACTCGTTCTTCTCTGGATGGGGTACGTCGGGTTACTCGTCGGAACATCCAAGGGGGACATGCTTAACCTCTCGGCGCTCGGCGGATTATTTGGAGGCGAGAGAAGCTCGAGGCAGGCTTTTAAGGTTCTGGATACCAGCGTGATTATCGACGGGCGCATCGCCGATATTGCTGAAACGGGTTTCCTCGGCGGCACGCTTGTGATCCCCCAGTTCGTCTTGCGGGAGCTTCAATTTGTCGCGGACTCCGCGGATCCGCTGAAGCGCAATCGCGGCAGGCGCGGACTCGATATTCTCCAGCGCATCCAGAAGCTCACGGAGCTCAATGTTCAGATCCTCGAGGATGACTTTCCTAACGCTCCGGAAGTGGATATGAAGCTGATCGAGATGGCGAAGAAGTACGATTGCTCCATCGTCACGAACGATTTCAATCTGAACAAGGTAGCCCAGCTTCACGGCGTTCATGTGCTCAATATCAACGAACTCGCGAATGCGCTGAAGCCGGTGGTGCTGCCGGGCGAAGCGATGCGCGTCTTCATCCTGAAAGAGGGCAAGGAGTTCAACCAGGGGGTTGCGTATCTTGACGACGGCACCATGGTCGTCGTGGACAACGCCCGGCGTTTGATCTCAAAGACCGTCGACATCACCGTCACGAGCGTGCTGCAAACCACGGCGGGCAAAATGATCTTCGGCCGCTACGACGAGCGCTCGCAATCCGCGCATGACCGCTCTTCCCCCGAAAGAGGGGGCTCTCGGGAGAGCTCGCCGGCGAACTACGGTGGCGGCTCATAGCGGCGGCGGCATGCCCTGGCGCGGGCGGGAAATATCGGGACCGGAGCCGATTTCGGGCTAAAATGAAAGCCTTGGCCCGGCTTGGCGGCGCCGTCTTCCGAGCGCAGCGCGCGGATCGCGTGTCGCCGAGCTCGCCACGCGGGGCCGGCCGGTTTCCATGCTCTTACCCTTCTGAATGCAACCCAGGACAAGTATGAAAGTCTCTGTAATTCTGCCGGCCGCGGGCTTCGGCACCCGCATGTCGACGGGTGGAGAACCCCCCGCCGGACGGAAGCAGTTTGTGGTTCTGCAAGGCTCCCCCGTTCTGCTCCACACGATCCGCCGCTTCGCGGCCGCTCCATCCGTGGATGAGATCGCCGTGGCTCTCCGGCCGGATGACATTGAGTGGTTTGAAGCCACCGTCGCCGGTGAACCGCTCCGCAAACCGGTGCGTTTTGTCGCCGGGGGCGATTCCCGGCAGGAAAGCGTGGCGAACGCACTCGCCACGCTGGCCGCGGATACCGATCTTGTCGCGGTTCACGATGCCGTGCGGCCGTTCACAACCGTTGAGATGATCGAAGCCGTGATCGCGGCGGCGGCCGCGCACGACGCCGCGATCCTCGGGGTAGTGCCGGTGGATACCGTGAAACAAGTTCACTTGAACGAAATTCGCGGGACTATCCCCAGAGAACACGTGATTCTCGCCCAAACTCCGCAGGTCTTTCAGGCCGCCCTCTTGCGGGAAGCATTCGCGAAAGCCGCTTCCGAGGGCTTCATCGGAACGGATGAGGCCAGTCTGGTGGAGAGGCTGGAACGAGTCGCCGTAAAAGTGGTGCCCGGCAGCGAACGGAATATCAAGATCACCAGGGCTTCCGATCTCGGCCTTGCCGAATACTATTTGAGCCTGGAGCGGAAGGAGTCCACCGGGGCATGACGAATTCGCGGATCGGGCTGGGTTGGGATACACACCGTCTGGCTGAAGGGCGGCCTCTCATCCTGGGCGGGGTGCTGATCCCGGCGGATCGCGGCCTTGACGGCCATTCCGACGCGGATATCCTTCTCCACGCCCTGACGGACGCCCTGCTCGGCGCCGCGGCTCTCGGTGATATCGGGATGCATTTCCCCGATACCAGCCCCGAGTGGGCGGGCGCGGAGAGCGCGCAGTTTCTCGAGCACGCATGCCGGCTCGTGCGGGAGCGCGGCTATCAAATCGCCAACGTGGATACCACCGTCATCCTGGAACGCCCTAAATTGAAAGATTACCGGACGCCGATCCGCGAGAGCCTGGCCCAGATTCTGGGGATCCACGTGGATGCCGTGTCCGTGAAATTCAAGACCGCCGAACGAGTTGGCCCCGTTGGCGAGAGGCTCTCCGCCGAAGCTCAGGCCATTGTTCTGCTTACCGCGGTGGAACCCGCGTAGATCGCCTTTGCCGGAATTACGTCCGTCCGGAAAACCGGCCGCGGATTTACCCCATCACATCCATTCAGAGAGGTATTTCGACATGTGTAGATTATCTTATTGGGACAATCTCTCCCTTCCTCGTTTGAACCGGTGGAGACGGTGGGGGCTGGGATTGATGCTGGCTGCCGTGATGGCGATCGCTCTAACCGGCTGCGGAGAGCATGCCACGCCGCCAGACGCCTCTCACGCTTCCGCGCATCGTTATGAACTTCACGGCTCCGTAATCTCGGTGGATGCCGCCGCAAGGAAAGCAACCATCAAACACGAGAAAATTCCCGATTTGATGGAGGCGATGCAAATGAACTTTTCGGTGCCGGATGCCGCCGACCTGGAACGGCTCCAGCCGGGGAAGCTTATCGATGCGACACTTGTAGTTGAGAACAATGCCATGTGGCTTGAGGGTGTCAAGGTCACGGGCGAGGCGCCGCCAGACGCCGGCGCGACGCCGGGCCACGATCACTGAAGCAGCATCGTTTGCTCCCGGACCTTCCGATTACGAAACGAAGCCGGGCCCGCGCCAGCCGCGTCATTCGGCGAGGGAGAGATCGCACACGGTCTCGATGTGCGCGGTGTTGGGGAAAAGATCCACAAAACTGAGCGCGGTGATATGGTAGCCGCCGCCCAGAAGCCCCTTAAGGTCTCGGGCGAGGGTAGCGGGGTCGCAACTGACCAGCGCCATCTTGCGCGGACGCAACCGCAACAGGTCCCGGACAACGGCCTTCCCCAATCCCGCGCGGGGCGGATCCGCAATGACAAAATCGGGAATGCGTTCGGCGGACGCAAGATACGCATCGACACTCGTCTTCACGGTCTCCACGGGTGCGCCGTGACTCGCCGCGTTCCCCGCAAGATCCCGTACGGCGGAATAAGATGATTCCACCGACGTCGTGGCTATGCCCCGGAGAGACAGCGGAAGCGCAAAAAGACCCACGCCGCTGTAAAGATCGAGGGCCTCGCCTCCCGTGACGTGACGCAATACGCGGGAGACCAGAGGATCGATGAGAAACCGGTTCGTTTGAAAGAACGAACGGTGGCTCACCACGAAGTCGAGGTCGGCCGCGCGGTACACAAGCGAACTGTTCGCCGCCCTCGGGATTCGTTCCGCGCACCAATCAATGAACCACTTTGCCACGCGGCGCTGTGTGCCTGTCGTCTCAAGAACGTTCAGCAGGGTTTCGCTCTCGTTCGAAAAGAGTTCGATCGTCTCGACGAAACGCGGGAATCGAGGCTCGCGAACCATTTGCCCAAGCGCCTGAATCGCGCGATCGATCGCGGGCGAGGCAATGGGGCAGTTCTCGATGGGCGTCAGATCGCGGCTTGATGGAGCATGGTAACCGATACGCCCGCCGGCGATATGGAGCTGGACGCGGTTCCGGTACCCGCGCGATTCCCCGGAGATCACCTCCACCGGCACATCGGGGCGGATGCCGCCCACGCGCTCCAGGGTTTCGAGCAATATCGAGACCTTTTCAACGCGCTGGAACTCGATATTGAGGTGCTGGTAGTGGCAGCCGCCACAATGCCCGTAGACGCCACAGAAAGGTTCGGTGCGTTCGACCGAGGGCTCCAAAACACGGACGAGTTCGCCTTCGGCCCATTGCTTATGGTCTTTCGAGATCCTGAACGCAACCTCCTCGCCCGGCGCTACCCTGGGCAGCATCACCGTTTTGCCGGCAAGGCGGAGGAGCCCGGCGCCGCCGAAAATCAGCTTTTCCACCCGCCCCGTGTTCAAGGTATCGGCCGCGGGCTGGGGGGTCTCGGCGGGCGTGTAATCAGGCTTGGTCATTTTGGGTAACTTTCTCAATTCGGGCCGGAAGGTTGGTTTTCACGGAGAGCATCCCATACGATGGAAGTTTCTCCTACTTCGATGAGACCACGTGTTTTCTCCGGAATGCAGCCCACGGGCAATCTGCATATAGGCAATTACCTCGGCGCGCTGAAGAATTGGGTGCGGATTCAGCACGAGTACGAATGTATCTATTGTATTGTCGATCTCCACGCCATCACGGAATATCAGGAGCCTGAAGCCTTGCGGTCGCGCATCCGCGAGGTAGCGGCTCTTTACGTGGCGGCGGGGATCGATCCGAAGTCTTCTTCCATTTTCGTGCAATCGTCGGTCAGCGGACACGCCGAGCTGGCCTGGCTGCTGACCTGCGTTTCCCAGCTCGGGTGGCTGCAGCGGATGACGCAGTTCAAGGCGAAGACGGAAAATCGCGAGGCAATCGGGAGCGGCCTCCTGCAGTATCCCGTTCTCATGGCGGCCGATATTCTGCTCTACCAGGCAGCGGTGGTGCCGGTGGGCGAAGACCAAAGC
>CAZXBZ010000019.1:0-7497 GCA_964639135.1 uncultured Solibacteraceae bacterium
GCCTCAACCACCGCAGCGAACCCGATGTCCGCGCCGCCATTCACCTCCTGCGGAACGGCGCCATCGGCAACCTCTACCGGGGCCGGATTGAGCTGGTTAAAGCGCGCGCCACCATCGGTAAAATGCAGGAATCCTCGGTGCCCGAGGGCGTGAACTGGGATCTTTATCTGGGGCCGACACCGATGAAGCCTTTCCAAGTGAACCAGTTCCATTATGGCTGGCACTTTTTCTGGGATACTTCGACCACCGACGTCGGAAATAATGCCGTTCACCACTTCGATATCAACCGGCTGGCGCGCAATATCAATGAACATCCAGTGAAAGTGCATTGCGCCGGCGGATTCTACGCGCGCGATTCAGACCAGCAGGTGCCCAACTTCCAGGCGGGGATCTTCGAATATTCCGACGGCCGCATTACGGATTTCGAGGACATCAACCTCTTCAGCCCGGATCCGCGCGGAGCGAACGTTTTCTACGGGGACCTTGGCTGGGCCAGTTGGGGCAACCGGTGGAAGATGATGCGCGGCAAGTTCACGTTCCGGACGACGCCCGACGTCACTCCGGCCGGAGTGGATGAGCGCATGACGAAGGCCGGCTTTCCCGACACGAGCTACGACGAGATTCCGATTCCGAAACTTGACGAGCCCGACGTAACGCATTTCGCCAACTTCATCGATTGTGTACGCTCGCGCAAACGGGAAGATTTGCGCTGCGACGTGGAGGAGGGCCATCTTTCGACCACTCATGCCCATCTGGCGAATATTTCGTTCCGGCTGGGCCGCTCCCTCGGCTTCAATCCGAAGACCGAACGGTTCGTGAACGATCCGGAAGCGGATAAGTTCCTGACTCGCGAATACCGGAAGCCCTACGTGCTGCCGGATAAGGTGTAGCTCGCATACGCCGCGGCGGGGGCGGGCGGAACGCCGGAGTTCCTCCTGCCGGATCCCGTCTCGCCGCGTTTCTTGGGCATCTTCCCGCCCGCCAATGTTACGATGGCCGTGTCGTCCACCGGCGTCGCGAGCCATGCGCCAGCGTGCCCGGCCTGGAACCGGGCCGGCAATGGAAGGAGTATTGATCGATTGAAGGGAATCGTCCTCGCCGGGGGCAGCGGCACGCGCCTCTACCCGGTTACCCGCGCGGTCAGCAAGCAACTGCTGCCCGTTTACGACAAGCCGATGATCTATTACCCGGTCTCGACGCTTATGCTGGCCGGGATTCGCGAGATACTCATCATCTCCACTCCGGAGGATCTCCCCATTTACCGGCGTTTGCTTGGCGATGGATCGATTTTCGGCGTTCACTTTCATTACGCGGAACAGCCGAGTCCGGATGGGCTGGCGCAGGCCTTCCTGATCGGGAAGGATTTTCTCAATGGAGACCCCGCCTGCCTGATTCTGGGTGACAATCTCTTCTACGGCCAGGGGTTGCGGAAGCTTCTGCACAAAGCCGTGAATCAGCCCGCTGGCGCGACGATTTTTGCTTACCGCGTGCGCGACCCCGAACGGTATGGAGTGGTGGAATTCGATGAGGAAGGGGTGGCGCTTTCGATTGAAGAAAAGCCGGGGGAGCCGCGCTCGCAGTACGCCGTGGTGGGCCTTTACTTCTACGACCGGCGCATCACCGAAATCGCGGCCGGGATTCAGCCGTCGGCGAGAGGCGAACTCGAGATCACGGACGTCAATAACGTGTATCTGCGTTCGCGAGAGCTGCGCGTCGAGATTCTGGGCCGGGGCATGGCATGGCTCGATACGGGCACGCACGACTCTCTGGCGCAGGCGACGAATTTCGTCCAGAGCATCGAGGAGCGGCAGGGGCTGAAGATCGGATGCCTGGAGGAGGTGGCGTTCGAACAAGGCTATATCGACGCCGCACGGCTGCTGGAACTCGGACGCGGCATGGGAAAGAGCGAATACGGGAATTACCTCGTCCGGATCGCCGAAGAGGCTCTGAGCGCCGCTCGCGGCCCAGTCACTCCGGTGTCTCGCTGGGGAGGGTAGTCGGCCGGGGATGGATCAGCGGATACCGCGCATCAGGATGTACTGAAAATTTCCCGGCTCCAAGCCCCGGGCTCGTAGCGTCATGCGGCATGCTTCCGCGGAATCTCCCACCGCGGCGATGCGCCGCGGGGCCAAGTTCGCCGGGCTATAGAGTTCGAGCGCCAGCCACTTGCCGGCCAACTGGTTCCGTTCGGCCAAAGTCAGTTCTTCGGGGTTTTTACCAAGAAAGCGTTCAGAAAGGCTGGCTGAAGCGGGCATCTCCGTTACCACTCCAATCACGGACGCGCGAGCCGGAGCCGCGGATCGCGGGGCTTGCGGTTTCCGTTAGTCTCTCAGGTCCTTCACCACGGCGTCCACTCCTTCGCGAGCGTATAGGATCGAGAGGCGTTGCTGCTCGGGGGAAAGGTGAAGGCGCTGGATCGCGGGCGGGGTGGATGCGCGATAGCGATCCGGCAGCCAGATGCCGCCATCGGCGAACTGCACCTGGCTCACGTAGCCCAGCATTTCACCGAGACGGACCGGCATTTCCTCCAGCAGGCCATGCACGTTGCGGCGTTCGGTAAACCGGAGCACACCCTGCTGCCGGACCACGGTTTCGCCCGAAGGCGCGAGCGCGATGTCCCCGTCGGAGGCGGGCAGCGTTCCCGCGTAAAATTCACGGCCTTCGAGATCCCGGATAATCCAGCCAATTTCCGCGTAACGAATTTCGCGGCCAGAGAGATTACGGACCCGAATGGTGGGTTCGATCGCCTCATTCGCGGCAATCCGGACCGAGGCATCGAGCGGACGGAGCGGGGAATCCGGCATATTCAGAAACGCGAAACGCACGGCTTCGCTCGCGGGCAGAGCGGTGCGGCCGCCCCGAGCCCAGCGCATATCGACGCGCGGGGTTTGTTCGCGCCGCGCGAGAATGTCGCGCATCTCTCGTGCCAGGGCGTCCTTGCCTCCAGTGCGAAGCAATTCGCGGGCATGGCGGCGATCCTGCTGAATCTCAAGCTCGAGCGCGCTAAGCAAGCGCCGGCTGTTGAGCGTGTTGTCGCCGGCAAAGCTGAGGTCGGCGAAGAGCACGCCATCGAGACGGATGGCCACGCGGGGTTCTCCGCCAGCGGCAATCGGCTGCAACAGGCGCAGATCCACCTTGGCGGGGAAGGTTTCGCCGGGCGCCACGCGCAGGCCGGGGAGGGAGATACTGGCCTTGCCGCCTGGAACCAGGTCCTGTGTGACAAACAGCAGCGTAATTCCATGAATGGGCTGAGAACTGGTATTCCTCAGGTGCAGCACCAGATGCAACTCCGCCGTGGCGGCGCTGCCGCGCTGGATGACGCGGGAGCGGCCCCAGTCTGTATTCACCAGACGCAGCGGGCTCGCAGCGGGGAATTCGGGTTTCAAGTATCGCGCCGCTTCCGAGCCGTCTTCTCCCGACAGGGCGGAGATCGCGCACAGCGCCACGACGGCTAGCGCCGCGAGCGGGCGGCGCGCGAAGGTCCGCCAAGAATTGTTATTCCGCGTAGACATGCGCCACCGTGAGCTGCCCGGTTTCCTCATCCACGTAGTCCGCCCGGATGCCGCCGAGCCCGCCGCTCAATACCTGCTGGCCGCTTTCGCGCGAGTAGATCACCGTCAGGGCGGTTTCCCTGGTCTGAAGTTCCAGGCCGCCAGGGTGAGCTTCGAGGATGGCTGTTTGAGGCTTCTCCGAGCGCAGGAGATGACCGGACAGACCAAGCCAGTAACCGGACACGATCAGAAAAGCGATTCCAGCGAACGTCACCGCGGTTTTCCAGCCCAGGGGCGCCGCCACGGGCCGCGAACGGACAACCTCCCCCGCTTCCAGGCCCACCAGGATGTTCGCCTTCATCTCGGCGGCCAGGTCATCCCAGGCAAAATACTCGGGAAGCTCGCGAAAACGCGGCAACTCATCGAGTATGCGGCCGAATCCGTCGTCGGCACGCTCCTGGCGCTGCGAGATTCGCGAGGCAAGGGCGGCCTTCAGCCGGGGGAGCAGACCGGCGTCGTTGCCAGCGAGGAGTGCCCGATCTTTGTCGCTCAGCCGTATCATGGCTCATTCCGTTCATCGGTTCGTGACTGGCCGGGCGGATGTATCGCGGCGGCGCGCTTGCGCAAAAACTTCCGGAACTTGACGCGCGCGTTCGCGATATGCGAGCGCACGGTCGCCTTGGAGCAGCCCAGCGCCCGCGCGACATGCTCGGCTTCCATGCCCTCGACATCGCGCATCACCAGCGCGGCCCGTTCGCGCGCGGTAAGCGTCTTCAGCGCATCCTGGAAGATCTGGTGGCTCTCGGCGCTGAGGAGCGCCTGTTCCGGATTCGCGATCCGCGCTGGATCCGGCAGTTCGGGGAGTTCCTCGATGGTGCTGAGCGCCGCGCGGCCCTTTCTCCGGAGAAAATCGATAGCCGTGTTCGACGCGATGCGCGAAAGCCAGTGGGCCGCTTTCCGCTCATCGCGCAACTGATCCTCGCGCTGCAGGGCTTTGATGAAAACTTCCTGAGTGAGATCCTGGGCGTCGGCGACGTTGCCCACCACACGGTAGACGAGCACGAACACTCGCTTCATGTGCAAGTCGACGAATGCCGTACGGCGGTCCGCGATCTGGCCGGCAACGGTTTCGGCGCGCTCATTCCTCATGGTGCGAAGTTCGGTATCCATATCGTTACACCGGCGAGCCCCCATGGCGGGCACTACTAGGGATTGACGAACCGGCGAGCGAAGCGTGGATATCGATTTGCTCTTATTCTACGTCCGTACCGCACCCGTGCGCGCTACGGAGGCATCTCGCCCTGTTTGCGGCTTCTGGTAGCTTGAGGTGGGGGCTTCGTCATGCGCCTGTTTACCGCCATCGACATTCCGGACGCAATCCGCGATGCGCTCGACGCCGCCGTTCGCCGGCTTCAGCCCGTCCCGGCGGCGAGATGGAGCAAGCCCGGGAATTTTCATGTCACCACGAAGTTTTTGGGCGAGGTCCGGGAAACACAGCTTGCCGGGGTGATCGCGGCCCTTGAGAAGATTTCCTCCGGTGAATCGATCGGCATTGAAGTTACCGGTCTCGGCTGCTTCCCGAATCTCCGGTCTCCGCGCCTGCTCTTCGCGGATATCCAGGCTCCGGCGAGCCTTCAGGAGCTTCACCACCGCACCGACCGGGCTCTTGTCTCGCTGGGAATACCGGCTGAAACCAAGCGTTTCCGCCCTCACCTGACCCTGGCGCGCCTCGGCGCGAACGCCGGCCTGCCCGCTCTGCGCGATGCCGTATCCAGCATGGCCGCCACGCACTTTGGGGCGTTCACGGCGGAGCGCTTTTACCTTTATGAGAGCGTTACCGGAGGTTCGGGCAGCGTTTACACGAAGCTTGCGGAGTTCAAAATCTAGCGCATGGCCGTGGCGCGCCGCTCGGGATCGTTTACCCTGAATGGAGAGTTCCTATGTACGCCGCCGCGCTATTGCCGATCGCCTATTTCCTGGGCTCCATCCCCTTCGGCTACCTCCTTGTCCGATGGAAGACCGGCACGGATGTACGCGCCAAGGGCAGCGGCAATATCGGCGCCACCAACGTTCTGCGGACCACCGGCAAGGCGCTGGGTATCCTGACGCTCGCGCTTGACGTCCTCAAGGGCGCGGCGGCGGTTTTTCTGGCCCAATGGCTCACTGGAGGGGATGCACTCTGGTGCGCGCTCTCCGCGCTTGCCGTGCTGCTTGGCCACATGTTCCCCGTCTGGCTGCGGTTCAAGGGGGGCAAGGCGGTGGCAAGCATGCTGGGCGCTTACCTGGTTTTGACGCCCCTGGCCATGTTGGGAACGATCCTGATCTTTCTGCTAATGGTCTGGCGCACGCGCTATGTCTCCCTCTCGTCGATTGTGAGCGCCGCGGTCTTTCCGCTGGGCGTCTGGCTGCTCTATCACAATGCGATATACACCCTGGTCGCGTTCCTTTGCGCCGTGCTGATTATCCACAAGCACAAGGGCAACATCGCAAGACTTCGCGCCGGCACGGAGAACCGGCTCGGGAGCCGCGCATGATGCGGACGCTGGCGGTTATCGGCGCGGGAAGCTGGGGTACGGCACTCGCGATCGCATGCGCCGGACGGGCCGAACGCATACACTTGTGGGCGCGTGAAGGGGAAGTTGTCGAGGGCGTCAACCAGCACCGGCGGAACCCCATCTTTCTTTCCGATTGCCCGATCCCGGCGAATGTCAAGGCCTACCCTGATTTCGGAGATTGTCTTCGCGGCGCGGATCTGGTTTTGCTGGTTCCACCTTCGCACGCGATGCGGAGCGTTTTGCATACCGCCGGTAAGTACCTGCACCATGGACAATTGCTGGTAAGCGCCACCAAGGGGCTTGAAGAACACACGCACCTGCGGATGAGCGAGGTGGTTCGGGAGCTTCTGGAGCGGGAGTATGCCCCGCGCCTCGCGATCCTGTCGGGCCCCAGCTTTGCCAGGGAGGTCGCTCTCGGCGAGCCCGCCGCTCTGGTGGTGGCGTCGAACGACGCAGCGGCCGCGGAAGCCGTCCAGCGGCATCTTTCCGGCGGCAATTTGCGCCTGTACTCCAGCCAGGACGAAGTGGGGGTGGAACTGGGCGCTTCGGTGAAGAACGTCATCGCCATCGCCGCCGGGGTCTGCGCGGGGCTAGGGCTGGGCAGCAACACGATGGCGGCGCTTATCACGAGAGGGCTCGCGGAGATCACGCGGCTGGCCATGGCCTACGGGGCGAAGCCCGCCACCATGGCTGGCCTTTCCGGTTTGGGAGATCTGGTGCTTACCTGCACGGGTTC
This sequence comes from uncultured Solibacteraceae bacterium, assembly GCA_964639135.1. Taxonomy (GTDB): domain Bacteria; phylum Acidobacteriota; class Terriglobia; order Bryobacterales; family Bryobacteraceae; genus JACTMJ01. Next base: position 6,783 of record CAZXBZ010000019.1, read on the forward strand.
ACTTTCCCGCAACCGGTCGCTGGGGATGGAACTCGCGCACGGCCGCCGTCTCCAGGAGGTTCTTGGAGGCATGCCGATGGTGGCCGAGGGCGTGAAAACGACATTCGCGGCCCTTGATCTCGCGAAGCAGCGGGGCGTCGAAATGCCCATTACCGAGCAGATGGCCAATGTGCTCTCGGGGCGTAAATCCGCGCCGGAAGCATTGCGGGAATTGATGGAACGCTCCCTGAAAGCGGAATAGCTTTCGGATAAGGCCGCGTATCCGTCCTGGAGTATGCGCGGCTTTATCGCTTCCTTATGGAAGAACCTTGAGTTCAGCGGGCCGCAGCGGGTCGGGCTTTTCCTTCTTTTTCGGCCATGCGTGGCCAATCTTCACGGAGGCCGTGAAGATTTTTCCCACGGGAACGACACCCGCCAGTTTGTGCCGGGCGACCGCTTCAAGAGCCATCGAGGCGATGCAGCCGCATTGTGAGCAATCCGGATATCCACCGAACTGGCACGGGGTGATTTCCCCCCGAAGATCCGCGGTTACCGTCCGCGTGGTGAGCGCGAAGACGCAATCATTCGGGCTCTTTGGCGGTGATGTGAACTGACGGATCAATCCCTCCCTCATATCCAGTTTGGGGAACTCCTTCCGGAGAATGAGCATTTCTTCCACCGCCCGCTCGCGCTCCTTGGGAGTCAGAATTTCCGGCATTGAATCACCCATCTGCGG
>CAZXBZ010000019.1:7507-17312 GCA_964639135.1 uncultured Solibacteraceae bacterium
CACGCTGGATCTCGGGGCGTGGCGTCCAATATTCGAGGAACTCCCGCAGGTAGCCGGGGCGCTTCATCATCTGCCCGGTAATGGTGCAATGGACCGTAATCCGCTGCCCAGCGATATTTTTCTGGATCCGCTCGTAGGTCGCGGGCTTACGCCGCGCGTCGTGTTCCTCGCGCAACCCATCGATGCTTACCACCACGCACAGGCGCGGCAGCGTGGCCCATTCCGGCGCGATGGGGCGAAACGCGCTCGTCACTATCTGGACGTGAATACCGCGCGCCAGAACCTTTGGCACGAGCGCTTCCATTTCCCGGTACCGGACCAGAGGATCACCTCCCACGAGAGAGAGATGCAGCGGTTTGAATCGATCCACCACCTCCAGGATCCCGTTAACCAGCGCCTCGCCCTTCCGGTCATTCAGCTCCCGAAGCAGTGTATTCCCGCCGAGATGGGCGGCATCGTAGGCGTAACAGCCGGGGCAGCGCAGGGGGCATTCCTTGGTTACTTCGATCGAGAGGGTGGGCTGCTGCCCTTTCAGGATCTTTCCCCAGGCTCTCAAGATATCCGCGGTTTGCAAAGCATCCCTCCCCTCTCTCGACGGACGCTGTCCGCCGCCGATTCGATTCCCAATAGTACACTTTATTGGGGCTCATCAACCATGCTTATCAATTTTCGCACGTGGACGCGCGGCGTTTCGCACGCGACAATAAGAAAGCGCCGCTCCGCATGCCAGGATCACCGAACCCTCACGCCGCCACGGCACCGGCCGTGCCCTTGCCCTCTAAACACGCTCTGATTCTCATCTTCGCCACGATCTTTCTGGATCTGCTGGGAGTGGGCATCCTTGTCCCGGTGATCCCCTTTCTGGTGCGGCAATTCGATTCGGATGCACTCACCGTGGGCTTGCTCGCGCTGAGCTTCTCCGCCGCGCAGTTTCTCTTCGCGCCGGCGCTTGGGGTATGGTCTGACCGTTATGGCCGCAGACCCGTGCTGCTGATCAGCCTCTTCGGAACCTCCGCCGGATACTTCCTGTTCGGCTTCGCCGGTTCCCTGCTGCTCTTGTTTATCGCGCGCATCATCGACGGCGCCACCGGAGGCAACATCAGCACCGCGCAGGCGTACATCGCCGATATTTCTCCGCCCGAAGACCGGGCCAAGAACTTCGGGCTCGTCGGAGCGGCGTTCGGGCTGGGCTTCATCATCGGCCCCGCGCTCGGCGGTTTGCTTGCTCACATCAGCCTCTCCGCCCCCGCTTACTGCGCTGGAATTCTTACGCTGATTACGGTGGTTCTGAGCTACTTTTTTCTGCCGGAAACGCTTCCCGCCGATGCCCGCTCCACGGCGCGTATCGGTCTCCGAGAGGTCAGTCCGTTTACTCAGGGCGTTGCCGCGCTGCGGCATCCCGCGCTGATGCCGCTGATGATCGCTCTTTTCTTCCTCAATTTCGCCTTCAGCGGATTGCAGACGAATTTCGCGGTTTTTACTTTTGAGCGGCTGGGCATGGGTCCAGAGGCGAACGCGATGGTCTTTGCTTACATCGGGGTGATCGCGGTGCTCATGCAGGGGGTCATTGTGCGCCGCTTATCGAAGATTTTCGAGGATCGCTCCCTCGCGGCGGCGGGTTTGTTCGTGATGGCGCTCGGCTTTCTCGCCACCGCCTTCGCTTATGACTATTTCATGATCTATCTCGGCGCCACGCTGACATCGGCCGGCAGCGGACTGACGACGCCGACGCTCACCAGCATGCTCTCCCAGGAGGTTTCCCCGCGCGAACAGGGCTGGGTGCTGGGCGCTTCGCAATCGTTCGCGAGCCTCGCCCGTATCGCGGGCCCCGTCTGGGCGGGAGTAGTTTATGATCTGCTTGGCCGCGGCGCTCCCTACTGGACAGGATCCGTTTCACTCGTTCTTACCCTGCTGGTGATCCTCTTCTTCACTCGGGCGAGAACGGCGCTCTCGTGACAATCGCACTCTCGAAATCGAGGCGCGGTGTCTCCGGCGGCCGCTCATTACCGGCATCGGTACCGCAACCCCGGCACTGATTTCCGGGATACTGAAAATATCCACCGCTCCCGTGACGAAACGAGTGACAGATTGGCTTCAAAATAGATACACTATTATCTCGATCTACTTTACGGAGATTTGTTGGCAGCCCAATGCGACATTTGGAACAAAGGACATTTCAGCAACGTGAAGAACAGTAATTCACAGTGGAAGCAAGCTCTGGACGGCCAGATTTCCGCCGTTCTGGGAACGGAACTCGATATCTTCGAGAACGAGATCATTCTGCGCAAGCAGGGGAAGATCGACGAGAAGGTATTTTCAGAAACGCGCCTGCGCAGGGGCACCTATGGGCAGCGCTACGACAACGGCCACCGGCATGACGGCATCGAGCGGCGCACGCTCAACTACCCGAGTGAATCGCTCACGAAAGGGCCGAACACGCTGTGGGACGCCCCCGGCATGCAGCGCATCAAAATCCCCTTTGGCGGTTTGAATGCGCGGCAGCTCGAGGTGCTCGGGGAACTGGCCGAAGAATACTCCGATAACATTGCGCACATCACCACGCGGCAGGATGTGCAGCTCCACTTTGTCCACATCGACGATACCCCGACCATCATGCGCCGCCTCGCGGCCGTTGGGATCACCACGCGGGAGGCTTGCGGCAACACGGTACGAAACGTCACGGCCTGCCACATCGCCGGCGTCTGCCGCGATGAGGCGTTCGACGTTACCGAGTACGCCCGGCAGTGCTCCGCGTACCTTCTGGGCCATCCCGATACGCAGCAATTTGGCCGGAAGTTCAAGATCGCCTTTTCCGGTTGCGAGACGAACCCGTGCGCGCTGGTCCGCATCCACGACCTCGGCTTTATCGCCAAGCTGCGGGAAGTGGATGGCAAGCTGCAGCGGGGCTTTGCCGTCTATGCGGGCGGCGGTCTCGGCCCGATCCCATACGAAGCCAAGCTTTTCGAGGAGTTTCTGCCGGTTCGTGAATTGCTTCCGGTCTCCCAGGCGATGGGGCTGGTTTTCGCGAGGCTGGGTGAGAAAAAGAACCGCAATATGGCGCGAATGAAGTTCGTGGTCGCCAAACTCGGCATGGAAGAGTTCAAGCGCCAGGTGATGGAAGAGCGGGCCAAACTCGAGTACGACCCCCGCTGGGACGCTCTCGAAGGCGCGGCTGATATCCCGGCCGAGAAGCCCCTGCAGCCGGCCGGTTTGCTGCAAATCGAACTTGCTCCCACCGAATTCACCGCCTGGCGTGCTTCGAACGTCTACAGCCAGCGCCAAACCGGCTACGCCATGGTGACCGTGGCGCTGCCGCTGGGCGATATTACGTCCGACCAGCTTCGCGGGCTCGCCACCATTTCGCGGAAGTATACGCGTGAAACCATCCGCACCACGGTGGAGCAGAATATTGTCCTGCGCTGGGTGGCTGAATCCGCGCTGCCGGAGCTCTACGAAGAACTGAAGGCGCTCGGGCTCCACACGGCCGGCGCCGGCAGCATCGTGGATATCACGGCCTGCCCCGGCACCGACACCTGCAAGCTCGGCATCTCGTCGTCGCGCGGTCTGGCCGCGGAATTGCGGATGCGCCTCGCGGAGAATAGCGTGGCTGCCGAGGAGGCTGTCCGCAACCTGAAGATCAAGATCAGCGGCTGCTTCAATTCCTGCGGACAGCACCATATCGCGGATCTGGGATTTTACGGTGTCAGCCGGAACAAGGGCGGATTCGCGGTACCGCACTTCCAGGTGGTGCTCGGCGGGCAATGGACCGAGAATGCGGGGGCGTACGGCTTATCGATCGGCGCCGTGCCTTCGAAACGCATTCCGGAAGTGGTGAGCCGCATCACCAATCGCTACCTGAATGAGCGCGAGGCCAGCGAGAGTTTTCAGAGCTATATCGCCCGGATCGGCAAGGCGGAATCGAAGAAAACGATTGACGACCTGTGCGAAGTGCCGCCGATGGAAGCGGAGCCGTCGCTTTACACCGACTGGCACGATCCGCGCTTCTATACCCTCAAGGACATGAGCAAGGGGGAGTGCGCCGGTGAGGTGATCTCCGCCATCGACTTCCAGCTTACGGCCTGCGAACGCGAGGCGTTTGAAGCGCAACTGGCGCTCGAGCGGGGTGAGATTTCCCACGCGGCAAAGGTTGCTTACGAGGCCATGCTCCATGGGGCGCAGGCATTGCTGGCCTGGCGCATGCTCCCTTACGGGAATACGCCGGATTCCGTGGTGGCGGAGTTCCGCACTCATTTCTACGACACGCAGCTCTTCTTCGATCCATTTTCGGGCGGCAGATTCGCGCAGTATTTTTTCAAGGCGCACGAAAGCCGCGATGAGGCAATGAACGCGGAACAGGCGCATCGCCTGATCGAGGAGACGCAGCTTTTTGTTGAAGGCTGCTACGCCTGCTACGCCAAGGTCTCGGCTGCGCCCGTCGCGGTTTAAGGAATCCATATTCATGCAGCACGTCAACATTAAACTCTTCGCCGAGCGGCCCTATCCGCGGCGTCTCGCGAAGGCGATTCCCGTGTTCCATCGCTGGATTCAACAACGGAGCCTCCCCGGCGTTCTGATCGACGTGGCCGATTACACTCATGTGCCGAACGGACCAGGGGTGCTTCTGGTCGCGCACGAGTTTAACATCGGCCTCGACGAAGCCGCCGGGGAATTGGGCTTACTCTACAACCGCAAGCTGCCGGAGATCGAGAGCGCGCACGGGGCGCTCCGTTCGGCTTATGAGTTTGTCTGGGATGCCGCGAAGCGCCTGGAGGGCGAACCTGAGTTCGCCGGCGAGTTGAACTTCCGCGCCGACGTGATCCAGGTGATTCTCAACGACCGGCTGCTCTATCCGAACACCCCGGAAACCGAGGAAGCCCTGCGCGCGGATTTCGAGAATTTCTTTGCCGGGGCCTTTGGGAGCACGCCGGCCTCGGTGGAACGGAATCCAGATCCGCGTGCCCGGTTCTCCCTGACGGCCCGGAAGTAGCCAGCCGCGGCCACGGAAATTGAGCGGAGTGAGTGAACGTAATGAAGGGCCTCGGCCGTCGCGTGGGCGCGGCGCCGCCCGCTTAGCGCGTGATCTTGCCTAGAATCACCGCGTGGCGCGCGCCAGTGGCGGAGGGCACATTCGCGGGACGGCCCTCGATCGTGGCGCGGGCCAGCGCGGCAAACGCAATGGCTTCCTTGAAGTCGGCCGGCAACTGGAAGCTCTCCGTATCGCCGATGGCGAGACCGGGGAGTTCGCGGGCCAGGAGTTCCATCAGGTAGCTATTGTGACGTCCGCCGCCCGCGATATACATTTCCGCTTCGCTCAACCGTGCATCCATTCGCGGGAGGGCGAAGCGCGTTACGCCGAGCGCGATACTCCGCGCGGTCAGCAGCGCGGCCGTGGCGACGAGATCGTCGAGCGGGCGGCGCGTGTTCTCGAGGACTTCCGCCATGGCGTCGCCGTATTGTTCGCGGCCGGCGGTCTTCGGCGGGGCGCTCTTGTAATACGCGTTTACCTCCAACTCCCGGTCGACGAAATCCACCATCGCACGGCCTCTTTGCGCGTGCTGGCCATTCTCGTCGAACGTCTCGCGGCCTCCGGTGGCCCGCCGCACAAGCGAATCCATCACCATATTGCCGGGCCCAGTATCGAAGGCGAGCGGATCCGCGGATTGCTCGGCCGCCGGAATTGCCGTGAGGTTCGCGATGCCGCCGATATTGAGCGCGATTCGCGGCGTATCCGGGTGCTGAAAAATAAGGCAGTCGAGGAAGGGGACCAGCGGCGCGCCCTTGCCTCCGGCCGCCATGTCCCGAGGGCGGAAGTCCGAGACGACGGGCGTCCCGAAACGTTCGGCCATGGCGCTGGGTTCGCCGATTTGCAGGGTGCCCGCGATCCGCCGCCCCAGGTAGGGCAGCCGTTCTCCCTGATGGTAGATGGTCTGGCCATGGCAGCCGATGAGGTCAAGACGCCCGGTGAGGTTGCTCGCTTCAAGGGTTCGCTCGATGGCGTCGGCGTAGAGTTCGCCCAGCAGCACGTGCAGGCGCGTCAGGTTCGCGGTGTGCGTTTCGCGGTCCGAAACCGCCAGAATCGCGTCTCGCACTTCGGGCGCGTATGGTTCGGAATGCGTGGCGAGCAGCGCAAACCGGAAGGGCGAGAGCTCCTGAATTTCGACGATGGCTACGTCGATGCCATCGAGCGATGTGCCGCTCATCACGCCCGCCACGATCATTGCCGGTTTAACTCCCGTTGCAGTTCGGCAACCAGTTGCAGGGCGTCGATGGGCCGCAGTTCGTCGAGATTGACCGCCCGGATCCTTTCGGCGATGCCGTGCGTGACCGGCTCGAAGAGCTGGATCTGCATGGAGGGCTTCGACGGGCTTGGCGCGATCTCTTCGCTTACACGGTTTTCCGCCTTTTCATGCAGCGCCAGAATCTCTCGCGCGCGAAGGATGAGCGATTGCGGCAGCCCCGCGAGACGCGCCACCTCGATCCCGTAGCTGCGGTCCGCCGCGCCGGGCTCGACGCGCCGCAGAAAAACGATGCGGTCTCCCGATTCCTTCACCATAACGCGCAGATTCACCACGCCCGCGATGCGCTCAGCGAGCGCGGTGAGTTCATGATAATGCGTCGCGAACAGCGTCTTTGCGCCGACGCGGCCGTGGATGTATTCGGCCACGCCCCAGGCCAGCGCGAGGCCGTCGTAGGTTGCCGTCCCGCGGCCGATCTCATCGAGCAGGATGAGGCTCTCCGCGGTCGCGGTATTCAGAATTGCGGCCGTTTCCGTCATCTCCACCATAAAGGTGCTGCGGCCGCGCGCCAGATTGTCCGCGGCGCCGATCCGAGTGAAAATACGATCGAGTATCGGCAGCAGCGCGGCGTTCGCTGGAACGAAACTTCCCATTTGCGCAAGCAGCGCGATGAGCGCGGTCTGGCGCAGATAGGTGGATTTTCCGCCCATGTTAGGGCCGGTGATGATGGCCAGGAACTGCTTCTCGCGGTCGAGATATAGATCGTTGGGGATGAAGCGCTGTGAATCCTCGCGCATCAGCTTTTCGATCACCGGATGGCGTCCGGCCTCGATGCGCATGACACCGCCGGCCGGGAAGCGCGGCCGTGAGTAGGAGGAATCGGCCGCCAGCACGGCCAGGCCCACGCAGACGTCAAGCTCCGCGATGGCCGCCGCCGTGCCCTTCACCCGCGCGGCGTGCCGCAGCACTTCCTGGCGCACGCTCTCGAACACCTCGCGCTCGATGGCCAGCATGCGCTCTTCCGCCTCGAGAATCTTGCTCTCGAGATCTTTCAGTTCTGGAGTAATAAACCGTTCGGCGTTCACCAGCGTCTGCCGGCGCTGATAATCCGCGGGTACATTCCCGAGGTTTGCTTTCGAGATTTCGATGTAATAGCCGAAAACGCTGTTGAAGCGCACCTTCAGGGAGGTGATGCCGGTTCTCGCCCGTTCACGTGTTTCGATTTCGGCGAGGTAGCGTTTCGCGTTCCGGCTAAGATCGCGCAATTCATCGAGGTCCGGATGGTAACCATCGCGCACTGTCCCGCTGTCGTTCAGATTCGCCGGCGGCTCATCGGCGATCGCGGCGCGGATTAAGCCTCGCAGTTCCGGGATATCGTCAAGAGCTTCATGGAGGGCGGCCAGCCGTCCAGCCTCACAGTCCGCCAGATGGCTGCGGAGCCCGGGAGTTTGTTCCAGGGATTTCGCCAGTGCCGCCAGTTCTCGCGGCCCCGCCGTGCCGAGTGTGACACGCGCCAGCAGCCGCTCGATATCCATTACCTCGCCGAGCCGCGCGGTCAATTCCCCGCGCGCGATGGTGGCGCGAAGCATGGCGTCCACGGCGTCCAGCCGCGCTTCGATTTCCGCGAGGTCGCGCGAGGGGCGCAGCAGGCGGCGGCGCAATAGCCGGGCTCCCATGCTGGTGCGCGTGCGATCGATGGTCGCGATCAGGGTAGCCCGCCGGTTGCCGTCGAGATCCTCGGAGAAAATAGGCTCGAAGAGTTCCAGATTGCGGATGGTCACGGCGTCCAGCAGCAGGTCCGTGCCGCGATCCAAAAAACTGGGAATCTCGAGGTGATCGAGCCGCGATTTCTGTGTCTCCCGCAGATAGTGCAGCAGCGCGCCCGCGCCGCCGGTGGCAAGCGGCTTGCCCGCGAGCCCGCAGCCGTCAAGACTCAGCAGTTGGAAGTGTTCGCGCAGCAGTTGCTCCGAGTAGGCCGGTTCGTGCGTCCACGCTTCCACCGTGGTGAGCAGAATGCGGAGGTCCGCGAGAGCGTCTCCGATCGGCCGGAGCGCCTCCGACACCAACAGTTCTTTCGCGCCGCTTTGCTCGATGAACGGTACCAGTTCCGGAGCTTCCATTTCGGACGCGTGGAATTCGCCCGTTGAGAGATCCACCCAGGCAACGCCCGCGCGGCCGTCGCGAAGCGTGGCGGCGGCCAGATAGTTATTCTCGCGGCTCCGAAGCACATTGGCCCCGGTGGCGGTGCCTGGCGTAACCACGCGCGTTATCTCTCTTCGCACGAGTTTCTTGCCTGGCCCGGGCGCTTCCATCTGCTCGCAAATGGCGACACGATAGTTACGCTGCAGCAGGCGCGCGATGTATCCCTCGGCCGCGTGGTGGGGCACGCCGCACATCGGCACGGGCTCGCCTTTTTCCTTATTGCGCGACGTGAGGGTAATTTCGAGTTCGCGGGCCGCGGTTACCGCGTCGTCGTAGAACAGTTCGTAGAAATCTCCGAGCCGGAAAAAGAGCAGGGCGTTTGGCGCCTGCTCCTTTGCCGCCAGATACTGGCGCATCAATGGCGTTGCGGCTTCAGCGGACATTGTTCTTAAAGAGGGCGGCCACGGTGCCCGGGGAGCGCATCAGGGGTACACTCCGCGCAGCCTCGTGGCGAACGCGACACGGTCGACCGCCAGCATGTATGCCGCGGTGCGGTTGTGAACCTTGTGCTTCTCCGCGTAGCTAAGCGTGTCCGTGAAGCCGGCCACCATCATCTCTTCCAGCCGTTCGTTCACGCTCTTTTCGTTCCAATACAGGCCTTGGCGATTTTGCACCCATTCGAAGTACGAAACGGTCACGCCCCCCGCATTGGCCAGAATGTCGGGGATCACGAAGATTCCCTTTTCCGCGAGAATTGTGTCCGCCGCCACGGTGGTGGGGCCATTCGCCCCCTCGCAGAGGATCTTGCACTGGAGCCGTTCCGCGTTCGCGGAGGTGACGGTGTTCTCCTTCGCGGCCGGAAGCAGCACGTCGCAGGTTTGAGCCATGGCGTCATCGAGGGGCACCGCCTCCGATTCCGGGAAATCCACAATCGAGCCCGTGGCGGACCGGTGCCGCATCAGTTGTGGAATGTCGAGCCCGTTCGAGTTGTAGACCGCGCCGTCCCATTCGATGATCGAAACCACCTTGAACCCCCGGGCGTGCATAAGCTTGGCGGACATTCCGCCCACGTTGCCAAAGCCCTGAATCACCACCCTCGTCTCTTCCGGCTTCATCGAGAAGCGTTTCAGGGCTTCCTCGGTGACGATCAGGCAGCCGCGGCCGGTGGCTTCGGTTCGTCCCCGGGAGCCTCCGAGGTCGAGCGGCTTGCCCGTCACGACGGCGGTCACCGTGTGGCGCTGGTGCATGGAGTAGGTATCCATGATCCACGCCATGGTCTGCGCGTTCGTATTCATGTCCGGAGCTGGAACGTCTTTCTCCGGGCCGATGAATTCGAGGATATTCGCGGTGTAACGCCGGGTGATCCGCTCCAGTTCCGCCTGGGACATGATTGTCGGATCGCAGATGATGCCGCCCTTGGCTCCGCC